>NZ_JBEZVK010000051.1:0-45989 GCF_040636955.1 Streptomyces sp. NPDC032472 | reverse complement strand
ACCGGCGTGCCCAGGGCCTGCCGGGCCTGTCCCTGGCCTGGGGCCTGTGGCACCCCGACGCGGGCGGCATGGGCGCCGGCCTCACCACCGCCGACCTGGACCGCATGGCACGGGCCGGGGTGCTGGCGCTCGACGCCGAGCAGGGCCTCGCCCTGTTCGACGCCGCGCTGGGCGCCCCGTACGCCCACGTCCTGCCGATCCACCTCGACCTCGCCGCCCAGGCCCGCTCCGCGGCCCCGCCCGCGCCGCTGCTGCGCTCGCTGGTCCGCACCCCGGTCCGGCGGACGGCGGCTGCCGCCGCAGTCTCCGGCGGCGCCACCGCCGGGAACCCGCTCGCGCAGCGGCTGGCGGCCCTGCCCGACGCCGCCGCGCGCCGCGACGTGCTGCTGGAGCTCACCCGTACGCACATCGCGGCCGTCCTCGGCTTCGCCGGGCCGCACGCGGTGGCCGCCGACTCGCTCTTCGCCGAGCTGGGCGTCGACTCGCTGACCGGCGTGGAGTTCCGCAACGCGCTCGGCGCCGCGGCCGGGATCCGGCTGCCCGCCACGCTCGTCTTCGACCACCCGACCCCGCTCGCGGTCGCCGACTTCCTCCTCACCGAGGTCCTCGGCGCTCCGGACGAGGCGGACACCGCCACGCCCGCCGCGGCGTCCTCGGCCGCGTTCGCGTCCGACGAGCCCATCGCGATCGTCGGCATGGCCTGCCGCTACCCCGGCGGGGTCAACACGCCCGAGCAGCTGTGGGAGCTGCTCGCGGCGGGCACCGACGCCGTCACCGCCCTGCCCGAGGACCGCGGCTGGGACACCGGGGCCCTGTACGACCCGGACCCGGACGCCACGGGCAAGACGTACTCCCGGCACGGCGGGTTCCTGGCGCAGGCCGCGGACTTCGACCCCGCGTTCTTCGGGATCAGCCCGCGCGAGGCCCTCGCCACCGACCCGCAGCACCGGCTGCTGCTGGAGACGGCCTGGGAGGCCTTCGAGAGCGCGGGCATCGACCCCACCGGGGCCCGGGGCACGGCCACCGGCGTCTTCGCCGGCGTCATGTACAACGACTACGGCATCCGGCTCAGCCAGTACCCGGCGGACCTTGAGGGCTACCTCGGGACCGGCAGCTCGGGCAGCGTCGCCTCCGGCCGCGTCGCCTACGTACTGGGCCTGGAAGGCCCCGCGCTGACGGTCGACACCGCCTGCTCCTCTTCGCTGGTCACCGTGCACATGGCCGCGCAGGCGCTGCGCAGCGGTGAGTGCAGCATGGCGCTCGCCGGCGGTGTCACCGTGATGGCGACCCCGGAGACCTTCGTCGGCTTCAGCCGTCAGCGGGGGCTCGCCCCCGACGGCCGCTGCAAGCCGTTCGCCGAGGCCGCCGACGGCACCGGCTGGGGCGAGGGCGCCGGCATGCTGCTCCTGGAGAAGCTGTCGGACGCGCGGAAGAACGGGCACCGGGTGCTCGCCGTCGTGCGTGGCTCGGCCGTCAACCAGGACGGCGCCAGCAACGGCCTGACCGCCCCGAACGGCCCCGCCCAGCAGCGGGTCATCCGGCAGGCGCTCGCGAGTGCGCGTCTCGCCGCCCATGAGGTCGACGCGGTCGAGGCGCACGGCACCGGTACGAAGCTCGGCGACCCCATCGAGGCGCAGGCGCTGCTCGCCACGTACGGGCAGAACCGGGCCGAGGACAGGCCCCTGTGGCTGGGCTCGGTCAAGTCCAACCTGGGGCACACCCAGGCCGCGGCCGGTGTCGCGGGCATCATCAAGATGGTCCTCGCCCTGCACCACGAGGAGCTGCCGCGCACCCTGCACGTGGACGCGCCCAGCAGCCACGTCGACTGGACGGCGGGTGCGGTCTCGCTGCTGACCGAGACGCAGAAGTGGCCCGCGGGGGAACGCCGCCGCCGGGCCGGCATCTCCTCCTTCGGCATCAGCGGTACGAACGCCCACGTCATCATCGAGGAGGCCCCGGCCGCCGAGACCGCGGAGGCCGCCACGGCCCCGCGCCGGCTGCCCGCCGTGCCCTGGCTGCTGTCGGGCAAGACGCAGGGAGCCGTACGGGACCAGGCCGCGGCCCTCCTGGAACTCCTGACCCGACGCCCCGACCTGGACACCACCAACATCGGCTACACCCTGGCCACCGCGCGGACCGCGTTCACGCACCGGGCCGCGGCCGTGGCCGGCGACCGGGCGTCCCTGCTGGCCGCGCTCACCTCCCTCACCGAGGAGGACACCACTGCCGCCGGATCCTTCCGGGGCACGGCGGCGGGCACGCGGCTGGGCTTCCTGTTCACGGGGCAGGGCAGCCAGCGGGCGGGGATGGGGCGTGAGCTGTACGACCGGTACCCGGTGTTTGCGGCTGCGCTGGACGAGGTGTGCGCTGCGCTGGATGCGCACCTTGAGCGGCCGCTGAAGGATGTTCTTTTTGACGAGGATCCGGCTGATCTGAACCGGACGGAGTACACGCAGCCCGCGTTGTTCGCGCTCGAGGTGGCGCTGTTCCGGCTGGTCGAGGCGTGGGGTGTGCGTGCTGACGCGCTTGCCGGGCACTCGATCGGTGAGCTGGCCGCCGCGCATGTGGCCGGGCTGTGGTCCCTTGAGGATGCGGCTCTGCTGGTCGCTGCTCGTGGGCGGCTGATGCAGGCGCTGCCCGCCGGTGGTGCGATGGCCGCCGTCCAGGCCACCGAGGAGGAGGTGCGCGCCGTCCTGGGCGATGGCGTGGGGATCGCTGCCGTCAACGGGCCGACCTCGCTGGTCGTGTCGGGTGCGGAGGCCGCCGTCGAGGCCGTTGTCGCGCACTTCGCCGCGGCCGGGCGGAAGACCAAGCGGCTTGTTGTGAGCCATGCGTTCCACTCCCCGTTGATGGAGCCGATGCTCGCCGAGTTCGGGGAGGTCGCCGGTCGGCTGGCGTACTCCGAGCCGAGCCTGCCCATCGTGTCCACGCTGACCGGCAAGCCCGCCTCGTACGAGGAGCTGTCCGACCCGCAGTACTGGGTGCGGCACGTCCGCGAGGCCGTGCGGTTCGCGGATGCCGTGAACACGCTGCAGCAGCAGTCCGTCACCACGTTCCTGGAGCTCGGCCCGGACGCGGTGCTCACCGCGATGGCCGCCGAGTCCCTCGACGCGGAGTCGGTGGCGGTTCCCGCGGTCCGGCGTGACCGGCCCGAGGCGCAGGGTCCCGCCGAGGCGGTGGCCCGGCTGCACACCCACGGGGTGGCGGTCGACTGGGCCGCGTTCTTCACGGGCACCGGCGCCCTCACCGTGGACCTGCCCACGTACGCCTTCCAGCACGCGCCGTACTGGCTCGCCGACACCGGCGCGGGCAGCGGCGACGCCGCAGCCTTCGGGCAGACCGGAGGCGGGCACCCGCTGCTGGGTGCGGTGGTCGAACTCCCCGAGGACGAGGCGGTCCTGTTCACGGGCCGGCTGTCGCTGCGCAGCCACCCCTGGCTCGCCGACCACGCCGTCGCCGGGACGGTCATCGTCCCCGGTGCCGCCCTGGTGGACATCGCCGTCCGCGCCGGTGACCACGTCGGCGCGGGTGTCCTGCAGGACCTCACCCTGCACGCCCCGGTGGTGCTGGAGGAGTCCGGTGCGCTGGCCCTGCGCGTGCAGGTGGGTGCGCCCGACGCGGCGACCGGCGGGCGTCCGCTGATCGTGTACTCGCGGCCCGAGGACGCCCCCGACGCCGGCTGGACCCGGCACGCGGACGGACTGCTCGGTGCCGAACGGCCCGTCCCGGGCTTCGACCTCGCGGCCTGGCCGCCGGCCGGGGCCGAGGCCGTCGACACGGCCGGGCTCTACACCGCACTGGCCGGCCTCGGGCTGGAGTACGGCCCGCTGTTCCAGGGCGTGACCGCCGCCTGGCGCGACGGGGACACGGTCCTCGCCGAGGTCGCGCTGCCCGCCGGGACCCCGCTCGACGGGTTCGGGCTGCACCCGGCGCTGCTGGACGCGGCGCTGCACGGGATCGGGCTCGGGGCGTTCACCCCCGACGACGGGCAGGCCCACCTGCCGTTCGCCTGGTCGGACGTCGCCCTGTACGCGCAGGGAGCCTCCGAGCTGCGGATCCGGATCAGCCCCACCGGGACCACCGGGCAGGCCGCGCTGGAGCTGGCCGACTCGACGGGTGCACCCGTCGCCTCGGTGGGTGCGCTGCTGCTGCGCCCGCTGGCCGGCGGTGACCTCGTACGGCGCCGGCTGGACGCGCTCCACGGCCTGGACTGGGTGCCCGTGCCCGCGGCAGCTGCCGAGGGTGCGCCGGCCGCGGAACCGGTGGTCTGCGTGGCTCCCGCGCACGCCCCGACCGGCGAGGCCGTGGCCACCGTGCTGGCCGCGCTGCAGTCCTGGCAGAGCGACGCGGACGGTGCGGACCAGGGGCGGCAGCTGCTCGTCCGGACCGGCGGTGCGGTGGCCGTGCTGCCCGGCGAGGACGTCACCGACCTGGCGCAGGCGGCCGTGACCGGCCTGGTGCGGGCCGCCCAGGCCGAGCACCCTGGGCTGATCGTCCTCCTCGACGCCGACGAGGCGCCGACCGCCGAGCAGACCGCGGCCGCGCTGGCCACCGGGGAACCGGAACTGGCACTGCGCGCGGATGCGTTCCACGCACCGCGGCTGGTGCGCGCCGTCCCGGACGCCGACGCCCAGGCGCCGGTGTTCCGGGAGGACGGGACCGTTCTGATCACCGGTGGTACCGGTGGGCTGGGTGCGCTGACGGCCCGGCACCTGGTGGCCGAGCACGGGGTGCGGAGGCTGGTGCTGACCAGTCGTCGGGGTGCCGAGGCGCCGGGGGCTGTGGAGTTGGCTGCGGAGCTTGAGGCTGCGGGTGCGGCTGTGGTGCTGGCGGCCTGTGATGTCGCCGACCGGGATGCGGTGGCGGCGCTGCTCGCCGAGCACCCGGTGACTGCGGTGTTCCATGCGGCGGGTGTGGTCGACGATGCGACGATCGGCTCGCTGAGCGCGGAGCGCGTGGCCAAGGTCCTCGCGCCCAAGGCGGATGCCGCCCGGTACCTCCACGAGCTGACCGCCGGACAGGAGTTGGACGCGTTCGTGCTGTTCTCCTCCGCCGCCGGTGTACTCGGCGGGCCGGGGCAGGGCGCGTACGCCGCGGCCAACGCCTACCTGGACGGACTCGCCGCCCACCGGCGGGCCCACGGCCTGCCCGGGCTGTCCCTGGCCTGGGGGCTGTGGTCCCCCGAGGCCGGCGGCATGGGCGCGGAGCTCGCCGAGGCCGACATCCGGCGCATGGCCCGCTCCGGGGTCCGCCCCCTGGGCACGGAGGAAGGCCTCGGTCTGCTGGACGCCGCCCCGGCCACCGGACGGGCCCTGCTCGTCCCGGCCGGCCTCGACGCCGGCGCCCTCGCCGGCGCTGCGGGCGAGGGCGGCGTACCGGCCCTGCTGAAGCTGCTGGTACGCGGCACCCCGGTCCGGCGGTCCACGGCCGCCGCCGGCGGCAGCGGCCCGGCGGGCGGCTCCGACCTGGCGGCCCGGCTGGCCGCCCTGCCGGCCGCCGACCGGCAGCGCACCGTACTGGACCTGGTCAGCAAGGAAGCGGCCGCCGTCCTCAACCTGGGCAGCGCCCACGACGTGGTGCCGGACAAGCCGTTCAAGGACTTCGGGTTCGACTCGCTGACCGCGGTCGAATTCCGCAACCGCCTGGGTGCGGCCGCCGGGATCCGGCTGCCCGCCACCGTGGTCTTCGACCACCCGACCCCCCGGGAACTGGCCGCCTTCGTCCTGGCGGAGGTGGCCCCCGAGAGCGATGCCGGGGCCGGGGACTACGAGGAGAGCGTGCGGGCCTCGCTGCTCTCCATCCCGCTGTCCCGACTGCGGGACTCCGGACTCCTGGAGACGCTGCTCGAACTGGCGGGCCACCGGCCCGACGGCGCGGGACTGTCGCCGGAGGACGGGGACCCGGCGGCGGACGCGGGCGAACTGATCGACGAGATGGATGCAGAGCGCCTCATCGCGATGGCACTCGAAGGATCTGACTTCTGATGACTTCCGATGACGCGGATTGGGTGGGGTAAAGGTGTCTGCACCGAACGAAAAGATCGTCGAGGCTCTGCGTGCCTCCCTCAAGGAGACCGAGCGCCTGCGCGAGCAGAACCGCAAACTGGCCGGCGCGGCCCACGAGCCGATCGCCATCGTCGGCATGGCCTGCCGCTACCCGGGCGGCGTGACGTCCCCGGACGAGCTGTGGCAGCTCCTCGCGGCGGGCGGGGACGGGGTCTCCGCCTTCCCGGAGGACCGCGGCTGGGACACCGAGGGCATCTATGACCCCGACCCGGACGCGGCCGGCAAGACCTACTCCCGCCACGGCGGGTTCCTCGACCGGGCCGCGGACTTCGACCCCGCGTTCTTCGGGATCAGCCCGCGCGAGGCCCTGGCCATGGACCCGCAGCACCGGCTGCTGCTGGAGACCTCCTGGGAGGCCTTCGAGCGGGCCGGCATCGACCCGGCGAGCGCCCGCGGCCGGTCGACCGGCGTCTTCGCCGGCGTCATGTACGGCGACTACAGCGAGGTGCTCGCCAACGCCACCGACGAGGTCGAGGGCTTCCTCGGCGTCGGCGGCAGCATCGCCTCCGGCCGCGTCGCGTACTCCTTCGGCTTCGAGGGCCCGGCCGTCACCGTCGACACCGCCTGCTCCTCGTCGCTGGTCGCCGTCCACCTCGCCGCGCAGGCCCTGCGCAACGGCGAATGCACCATGGCCCTGGCCGGCGGTGTCACCGTGATGGCCACCCCCGACACCTTCATCGACTTCAGCCGTCAGCGGGGCCTGGCCCCCGACGGCCGCTGCAAGCCGTTCGCCGAGGCCGCCGACGGCACCGGCTGGGGCGAGGGCGCCGGCATGCTCCTGCTGGAGAAGCTGTCCGACGCGCGGAAGAACGGGCACCGGGTGCTGGCCGTGGTCCGCGGCTCGGCCATCAACCAGGACGGCGCCAGCAACGGGCTGACCGCCCCGAACGGCCCCGCCCAGCAGCGCGTCATCCGCCAGGCCCTGGCCGGGGCGCGGATCTCCGCCGCCCAGGTCGACGCGGTCGAGGCGCACGGCACCGGTACGAAGCTCGGCGACCCCATCGAGGCGCAGGCGCTGCTCGCCACGTACGGCCAGGACCGGGCCGAGGACCAGCCGCTGTGGCTGGGCTCGGTGAAGTCCAACCTGGGGCACACCCAGGCCGCGGCCGGTGTCGCGGGCATCATCAAGATGGTCCTCGCGCTCCACCACGAGGAGCTGCCGCGCACCCTGCACGTGGACGCGCCCAGCAGCCACGTCGACTGGGAGGCCGGCGCCGTCCAGCTCCTCACCGAGGCCCAGCCGTGGCCGGCCGGGGAGCGGACCCGCCGCGCCGGTGTCTCCTCCTTCGGCATCAGCGGTACGAACGCCCACGTCATCGTGGAGGAAGCCCCGGCCGAGGAGACGGAGACCGCCGAGACCGCCGATGCGGCCTCGCCCGCCGTCCTGCCGGTGGTGCCGTGGCTGGTCTCCGCCAAGAGCGCCGAGGCGCTGCGCGAGCAGGCCGTCCGGCTGAGCGAATTCGTGGCCGCACGGCCCGAGCTCGACCCGACCGCCCTGGGCCTGACCCTGGCCACGCAGCGGGCCGCGTTCACCCACCGCGCCGCCGTCGTCGCCGAGGACCGGGACGCGCTGCTGGCCGGGCTGGACGCCATCGCCGCGGGCCAGAGCCCGTTCCAGGCGACGGCCCCCGCCGGAGGCGAGGCGCTGACCGCGTTCCTGTTCACGGGGCAGGGCAGCCAGCGGGCGGGGATGGGGCGTGAGCTGTATGCGCAGTACCCCGTCTTTGCGGCGGCGCTGGACGAGGTGTGCGCCGCGCTGGATGCGCACCTTGAGCGGCCGCTGAAGGACGTGCTGTTCGATGAGGACGCCACCGAGCTGAACCGGACGGAGTACACGCAGCCTGCGCTGTTCGCCATCGAAGTCGCTTTGTACCGGCTGGTCGAGGCGTGGGGTGTGCGTGCTGATGCGCTTGCCGGGCACTCGATCGGTGAGCTGGCCGCCGCGCATGTGGCCGGGCTGTGGTCGCTTGAGGACGCTGCACGGCTGGTGGCCGCTCGCGGTCGGCTCATGCAGGCGCTGCCCGCCGGTGGTGCGATGGCTGCCGTCCAGGCGACCGAGGAGGAAGTGCGCGCCGTCCTGGGCGATGGCGTGGGTATCGCTGCCGTCAACGGGCCGACCTCGCTGGTCGTGTCGGGTGCGGAGGCCGCTGTCGAGGCCGTCGTTGCGCACTTCGCCGAGGCCGGACGGAAGACCAAGCGGCTCGTCGTCAGCCACGCGTTCCACTCGCCGCTGATGGAGCCGATGCTCGCCGAGTTCGGTGAGATCGCCGCGCAGCTCACGTACTCCGAGCCGACCCTGTCGATCGTGTCCACGCTGACCGGGCAGTCCGCCTCGTACGAGGAGCTGTCCGACCCGCAGTACTGGGTGCGCCACGTCCGCGAGGCCGTCCGCTTCGCCGACGCCGTCACCACCCTGCAGCGCCAGGGCGTCACCACCTTCTTCGAGCTCGGGCCGGATGCGGTGCTCACGGCCATGGCCGCCGAGTCCCTCGACGAGGGCGCCACCGCCGTCCCCGCCGTCCGCCGCGACCGCTCCGAGGCGCAGGGCCTCACCGAGGCCGTCACGCGGCTCCACCTGCACGGCACCGCCGTCAACTGGCCCGCCTTCTACGGGGACACCTCCGTGCGGCCGGTCGCGGGGCTGCCCACGTACGCCTTCCAGAACCAGCGGTACTGGCCGCGCACCTCCCCGCTGCGGGCGGGTGACGCGGGCGCCCACGGTCTGCGGACCGCCGGGCACCCGCTGCTCTCCGTCGCCATCGCCCTGCCCGACTCCGATGCCGTCGTGCTCACCGGCCGCCTGGCCCTGACCACGCACCCGTGGCTCGCCGACCACGCCGTCGCCGGGACCGTCATCGTCCCCGGCGCCGCCCTCGTGGACATCGCCGTCCGTGCCGGCGACCAGGTCGGCTGCGGCGCCGTGCAGGACCTGACGCTGCAGGCCCCGCTGGTCCTGGGCGAGCAGGGCGCCGCCGTGCTGCGCGTGATGGTCGGCGAGGCCGACGGGCAGGGCGTGCGGCCCGTGACCGTCTTCTCGCGGGCCGAGGACGCGCTCGACGACGAGCCGTGGACCTGCCACGCCGACGGCACCCTCGCCCCGGCGGGCGCGCGCCCCGGCTTCGACTTCACCGCGTGGCCCCCGGCGGGCGCCGAGTCCGTCGACGTCGGCTCCCTGTACGGCGACCTCGCCGGCCTGGGCCTGGAATACGGGCCGGTGTTCCAGGGCCTGCACGCCGCCTGGCGCCTCGGCGAGGACGTGTACGCCGAGGTCGCCCTGCCCGAGGGCAGCGACACCGGCGGCTTCGGCCTCCACCCGGCCCTGCTCGACGCCGCCCTGCACGCGCTCGGGCTCGGCTCGTTCGTGGCCGACGGCGAGGGCCCGCAGCTGCCGTTCGCGTGGAGCGACGTCAGCCTGCACGCGGCCGGGGCGCAGGCCCTGCGCGTGCGGGTCTCCCGGGCCGCCACCGGCTCCGGGGTGTCCCTGCAGCTCGCCGACGCCACCGGCGCCCCCGTCGCCGAGGTCGGCTCGCTCACCCTGCGGGCGCTGGCCACCGAGCAGTTCGCCGCCGGCGGCTCCGGTGCGGGCCGCCGCCACGAGTCGCTGTACCGGCTCGACTGGCCGCTCACCCCGGTCCCGACCGGCGCCGAGGGCAGCGGCTTCACGTACGAGGTGCTCGGCGAGGACCCGTTCGGCCTGGCCGCGGCCCTCGCCGGGGCCGGCTCCCCGGCCGCCGCCGAGGGCGGCGCCGACCTGGCCTTCGCCACCTTCACCACCGCCGGACTCGACGCCCGCGACGCCGTGCACCGGGCGCTCGCGCTGCTCCAGGAGTGGCTGGCCGCCGAGCACCCGGCCGGGGCCCGCCTCGTCCTCGTCACCGGCGGCGCCATCGCCGCCGTCGCCGGGGACCGGCTGCCCGACCCGGCCGCCGCGGCCGTCGTCGGACTGGCCCGCTCGGCGCAGTCCGAGCACCCCGAGCGGATCGTCCTGGTCGACCTCGACGACAGCCCGGCCTCCCTGGAGGCCCTGCCCGGCGCGCTCGCCGCCGGGGAGCCGCAGCTGGCGCTGCGCTCCGGCACCGTCCACGCGGCCCGCCTCGTGCGCGCCGCCGACGACACGCTCACCCTGCCCGAGGGCGAGGCGCCGTGGCGGCTCGACTTCTCCGGCACCACCCTCGACAGCCTGTACGTGGCCGACTTCGCCGAGGCTGCCGAGCCGCTGGCCCCCGGCCAGATCCGGGTCGCGCTGCGCGCCGCCGGCCTCAACTTCCGCGACGTGCTCAACGTGCTCGGCATGTACCCGGGCGACGCGGGCCGGCTCGGCCTCGAGGCCGCGGGCGTCGTCGTAGAGACCGGGCCCGGCGTGGACCGGTTCGCGGTCGGCGACCGGGTGATGGGCCTGTTCTCCGGGGCGTTCGGCCCGCTCGCCGTCGTCGACCACCGCTTGGTGTCGAAGATGCCGGCGGCGTGGACGTTCGCCGAGGCCGCGGCCGCACCCGTCGTCTACCTCACCGCCTACTACGCGCTCACCGACCTCGCCGGGCTGCGCGCCGGGGAGTCCATCCTCATCCACGCCGCCGCCGGCGGCGTCGGCACCGCCGCCGTCCAGCTCGCCCGGCACCTCGGCGCCGAGGTGTACGGCACGGCCAGCCCCGGCAAGTGGAACGCCGTCAAGGCGGGCGGAGTCGACCCGGCGCGGATCGCCAACTCCCGCACCCTCGACTTCGAGCAGGAGTTCCTCGACGCCACCGGCGGACGCGGCATGGACGTGGTCCTGGACTCCCTCGCCCGCGAGTTCGTCGACGCCTCGCTGCGGCTGCTGCCGCGCGGCGGCCGCTTCGTCGAGATGGGCAAGACCGACATCCGCGATGCCGAAGAGGTCGCCGCCGCCCACCCGGGCGTCACCTACCGGGCGTTCGACGTCATGGACGCCGGCCCCGAGCGGATCCAGGAGATGTACGCGGCGCTGCTGGAGCTGTTCGACAGCGGAGCCCTCGCCCCGCTGCCCGTCACCGCCTTCGACGTCCGCCAGGCCCCCGAGGCGTTCCGCCTCATCGGGCAGGCCAAGCACGTCGGCAAGCTGGTCCTGACCGTGCCCGCCCCGCTCGCCGCGGACGGCACCGTCCTGGTCACCGGCGCCACCGGCGCGCTCGGCGGGCTCGTCGCCAAGCACCTCGTCACCCGGTACGGGGCCGGCCGGCTGCTGCTCGCCAGCCGCCGCGGCGCCGCCGCCCCGGGCGCCGCCGAACTCGTCGCCGAACTCGCCGAACTGGGCGCCACCGCCGAGATGGTCGCCTGCGACGCCGCCGACCGGGAGGCGCTCGCCGCGACCCTCGACGCGATCGACCCGGCGCACCCGCTGACCGCGGTCGTGCACGTCGCCGGCGTCCTCGACGACGGCGTCCTGGAAGCCCTCACCCCCGAGCGGCTCGACCGCGTCCTCGCCCCCAAGGTGGAGGCGGCCCGCAACCTGCACGAGCTGACCCGGCTCGCCGACCTGTCGGCGTTCGTGCTGTTCTCCTCCGCGGCCGGTGTCTTCGGCAACGCCGGACAGGCCAACTACGCCGCCGCCAACGCCTACCTCGACGCGCTCGCCGCGCACCGCCGCGCCCAGGGCCTGCCCGGCCAGTCGCTGGCCTGGGGCCTGTGGGCCGCCGAGGGCGGCGGCATGGCCGACACCCTCGACGAGGCCGAGCGGGCCCGCCTGGCCCGCTCCGGATCCGCCGCGCTCACCGCGGAGACCGGCCTCGCCCTGTACGACACGGCCGCCTCGCTGTCGGATGCGGCGCTCGTCCCGATCGTGCTGGACCTGCCCGCCTCCGCCGCCCCCGAGGAGGTCCCGCCGCTGCTGCGGGCCCTCGTACGGACCCCCGCCCGGCGCACCGCGCGCAGCGCCCCGAAGGCCGACACCGGCCTGCTCGCGGCGCAGCTCGCCCAGGTCGGCCCGGCCGAGCAGTACGAACAGCTCCTCACCCTCGTCCGGGCCAGTGCGGCGGCCGTCCTCGGCCACGCCGGCCCCGAGGCGGTCGACCCGGCGCTCGCGTTCAAGGACCTCGGCTTCGACTCGCTGACCGGCGTGGAGTTCCGCAACCGGCTCGGCGCCGCCTGCGGGCTGCGGCTTCCCGCCACGCTCGTCTTCGACTACCCGGCGCCCGACGTGCTCGCCGCGTTCCTGCGCGACGAACTGTGCGGGCAGAGCGGTCCCGCCGCGGCCGACGGCCGCGGCCCGGCCGCCGCAGCCGACGAGCCGATCGCGATCGTCTCCATGGCCTGCCGGTTCCCCGGCGGCGTCCGCTCGCCCGAGGACCTGTGGAAGCTGCTGGCCGCCCGCGGCGACGCCATGGGCGCCATGCCGACCGACCGCGGCTGGGACCTGGAGGCGCTCGTCGACCCGACCGCCACCCGCCCCGGCACCACCTACACCGACCAGGGCGGGTTCCTGCCCGACGCCCCGCTGTTCGACGCCACGTTCTTCGGGATCAGCCCGCGCGAGGCCCTCGCCATGGACCCGCAGCAGCGCCTGCTGCTGGAGACCTCCTGGGAGGCCCTGGAGCGCGCCGGCTTCGACCCGTACACGCTGCGCGGCAGCTCCACCGGCGTCTTCGCCGGCCTGATCTACCACGACTACGGAAACGGCTCCGGCTACGCCAACCTGCCCGACGGCGTCGAGGGCTTCCTCGGCACCGGCACCTCCGGCGGTGTCGCCTCCGGCCGCATCTCCTACGTGCTCGGCCTGGAGGGCCCGGCCGTCACCGTCGACACGGCGTGCTCCTCCTCGCTGGTCGCCCTGCACATGGCCGTCCAGGCCCTGCAGCGCGGCGAGTGCGACCTCGCGCTGGCCGGCGGTGTCACCGTCATGGCCAGCCCCGACACCTTCGTCGACTTCAGCCGCCAGCGCGGCCTCGCCGCCGACGGCCGCTGCAAGGCCTTCGCCGAGACCGCCGACGGCACCGGCTGGGCCGAGGGCGTCGGCATGGTCCTCGTCGAGCGGCTCTCCGACGCACAGCGCAACGGGCACGACATCCTCGCCGTGGTCCGCGGCTCCGCCCTCAACCAGGACGGCGCCAGCAACGGCCTGACCGCCCCCAACGGGCCCTCCCAGCAGCGGGTCATCCGCCAGGCCCTGGCCGCGGCCGGGCTGACCACCGGCGACGTCGACGCCGTCGAGGCGCACGGCACCGGCACCAGGCTCGGCGACCCGATCGAGGCGCAGGCGCTGATCGCCACGTACGGGCAGGACCGGCCCGAGGACCGGCCGCTGTGGCTGGGCTCGGTCAAGTCCAACCTGGGCCACACCCAGGCCGCCGCCGGCATCGCCGGCGTCATCAAGATGGTCGAGGCCCTCGGCCACGAGGAACTCCCCGCCACCCTCCACGTGGACGAGGCCAGCTCCCACATCGACTGGGCCGCCGGCTCCGTCGAACTGCTCACCGAGGCCCGGCCCTGGCCGCGCGCCGAGGGCGCGGTGCGCCGCGCCGGCGTCTCCGCCTTCGGCTTCAGCGGGACCAACGCCCACGTCATCCTGGAGGAGGCTCCGGCCCCGGCCCCGCTCGCCGGGACCGCTGCCGACGGTGTCCAGGGCGTCGACGGCGCTGCCGACGGACCGGCACTGTGGCTGGTCACCGGCCGCACCGAGCAGGCCCTGCGCGAGCAGGCCCGCCGGCTGCACGACCGGCTCGCCGCCGCCCCGACCGCGTACGCACCGGCAGCCGTCGGACACGCGCTGGCCACCACCCGCAGCCACTTCGAGCACCGGGCCGTCCTCGTCGGCGAGGACACCGCGGCCCTGATGGCGGCCCTCGAGGGGATCGCCGCACAGACCCCGGCCGCCGGCGCCGAGGAGGGCCTCGCCATCCCGCCGGGCAAGACCGTCTTCGTCTTCCCCGGCCAGGGCTCCCAGTGGGTCGGCATGGCCCGCGAACTCCTCGACACCTCCCCGGTCTTCGCCGACCGGCTCACCGCCTGCGCCGAAGCCGTCGACGCGTACACCGACTGGTCGCTGCTCGACGTGCTGCGCGGCGCCGACGGGGCCCCCGGCCTCGACCGCGTCGACGTGGTGCAGCCCGCCCTGTGGGCCGTCATGGTCTCCCTGGCCGCGCTGTGGGAGTCCCTCGGCGTGGTCCCGGCCGCGGTCGTCGGCCACTCCCAGGGCGAGATCGCCGCCGCCTGCGTGGCCGGCGCCCTCACCCTGGAGGACGCCGCCCGCGTCGTCGCCCTGCGCAGCCGGGCCCTGATCCGGCTCGCCGGCACCGGCGGCATGGTCTCCGTACCGCTGTCCGCCGCCGACACCGAGGCCCTGCTCGCCGCCTGGCCCGGGCAGATCTCCGTCGCCGCGCTCAACGGCCCGGCCTCCACCGTGGTCTCCGGCGACCCCGACGCCCTCGACGCGCTGGTCGCCGCCTGCGAGCAGCGCGGTGTCCGGGCCCGCCGCATCGACGTGGACTACGCCTCCCACTCGGCGCACGTGGAGTCCCTGCGCGAGGAGCTCGCCGAGCTGCTGGCGCCCGTACGGCCCCGCGCGGGCCGGATCCCGCTGCACTCCACCCTCCACGACCGGCTCGTCGACGGCAGCGGCATGGACGGCGCCTACTGGTACGAGAACCTGCGCCACACCGTCCGCTTCGAACCGGCCGTGCGGGCCCTCGCCGAGGGCGGGCACACCGTCTTCGTCGAGTGCAGCCCCCACCCGGTGCTGACCGTCGGCGTCCAGGACACCCTGGCCGACGCCGGGCACGCCGAGGACACCGTCACCACCGGCACCCTGCGCCGCGACCAGGGCGACCGCACCCGGGTCCTGGCCTCCCTCGGCCGGCTCGTCGCGCACGGCGTCCGCCCCGACTGGTCGGCCGTCCTGCCGGCCCCCGCGCCCGGCGCGGCGCGGGTCCCGCTGCCCACCTACCCCTTCCAGGGCGAGCGGTACTGGCTGGAGCCCACCGCCGCCGGCGCGGCCGACCCGGCCGCCGTCGGCCAGCGCGACGCCGCCCACCCGCTGCTCGGCGCGGCCGTCGCCCTGCCCGACCGGGACGGGCTGCTCCTGACGGGCCGTCTGTCGCTCGCCGCCCAGCCCTGGCTGGCCGACCACGCCGTCGGCGGGATCGTCCTCGTCCCGGGCACCGCCCTGGTCGAACTGGCCGGGTACGCGGGCGACGAGGCGGGCTGCGGCCACCTCGCCGACCTCACCCTGGAGGCCCCGCTCGTCCTCGCCGAACACGGCGAGGTCCAGCTGCGCGTCCTCGTCGACGCGCCCGCCGCCGACGGGGCCCGCCCCGTCCACGTCTGGTCCCGCGCGCACGACGCCGAGCCCGAGGACCCGTGGACGCGGCACGCCACCGGCTGGGTCAGCGACCGGGCGGCCGCGCCCGCCGCCGACCTCACCCAGTGGCCGCCGCCCGGCGCCGAGCCCGTCGACACCGACGGCCTCTACACCGGCCTGGCCGACCTCGGCCTCGACTACGGCCCGCTGTTCCGGGGCCTGCGCACCGCCTGGCGCGGTGAGGACGGCTCCCTGTACGCCGACATCGCGCTCCCGCTCGACGCGGCCCCCGCGGCCGCCGACTACGGGCTGCACCCGGCGCTGCTCGACGCCGCCCTGCACGGCATCGCCCTCGGCTCCTTCGTCACCGCCGAGGAGGGCGAGGCCGCCGGACCGTGGCTGCCGTTCTCCTTCTCCGGGGTCACCCTGCACAGCAGCGGCGCCGGCGCCCTGCGCATCCGGATCGGCGCGGCGGGAGGGGAATCGGTCACGCTCAGCGCCGCCGACGCCCAGGGCACCCCAGTCGCCACCATCGACGCCCTCCAGCTGCGCCGGCTGCCCGCCGACGCGCTGGCCCGGCTGGCCGCCGGCACCGGCAGCCCGTACCGCGACAGCCTGTTCGCGCTGTCCTGGACGCCGGTGGCCGCCGACCCCGACACGGCCGTCCCGGACGACTGGGCCGTCTTCGGCGACGACCCGCTGTTCCCGGGCCTGCCGGAGATCTACGGCACCGACGAGCTCGACGGCGTCGGCACCGTCCTGACCCCGGTGCACTGGCAGTCCGGCATCGAGGACACCGTCATGCAGACCCTGGGCGACCTGCAGGTCTGGCTCGCCGACCCGCGCACCGACACGGCCCGCCTGGTCGTCGTCACCCGCGGCGCGGTGGCCACCGGGCCCGGGGAGGACATCGCCGACCTCGCCCAGGCCGCCGTGCACGGCCTCGTGCGCGCCGCCCAGTCCGAGAGCCCCGGCCGGATCGTCCTCGCCGACATCGGCACCGACGTCCCCGACGCGGGCCTGCTCGCCGCCGCCCTGGCCACCGGGGAGCCCGAATTCGCGCTGCGCGACGGCGCCGTCCTCGTACCGCGGCTGACGCGGGCCGAGGTGCCGGCCGCGCCGCAGGGCCCGGCGCCGCTGTGGCGGGAGGACGGCACCGTCCTGATCACCGGTGGCACCGGTGGGCTGGGCGCCCTGACCGCACGGCACCTGGTGGCCGAGCACGGGGTGCGCAAGCTGGTGCTCGTCGGGCGCCGGGGCGCGGACGCCCCGGGGGCCGGTGAGTTGGCTGCCGAGCTGGAGGCTGCGGGGGCGTCGTCCGTGGTGCTGGCGGCGTGCGACGTCGCCGACCGGGATGCGGTCGCGGAGCTGCTGGCCGCGCACCCGGTCACGGCCGTGGTCCACGCGGCGGGCGTGCTCGACGACGCCACCCTGGGCCGGCTCACCCCCGAGAAGCTCGCCGCCGTCCTCGCCCCCAAGGCCGAGGCCGCGCAGCACCTGCACGAGCTGACCGCCGGGCTGGACCTGGACGCGTTCGTCCTGTTCTCCTCCTCCGCGGGCGTCTTCGGCAACGCCGGCCAGGCCAACTACGCCGCCGCCAATGCGTATCTCGACGCGCTCGCCGCCCACCGCCGGGCCACCGGCCTGCCGGGGCTGTCCCTGGCCTGGGGGCTGTGGGCCGAGCCCAGCGGGATGACCGGGCACCTCGACGAGGCCGACCGGGCCCGCCTGGCCCGCTCCGGCATCCGCCCGCTCACCCCTGCGCAGGGGCTGGAGCTGCTCTCCGCCACGCTGGCCGCCGCCCAGGGGGAGGACGCTGCAGATCCGCTGCTCGTGCCGATCGGGCTCAACACGGCCGCGCTGCGCGCCGCCGCGGACGGCAGCCCCGTACCGCACCTGCTGCGGTCCCTGGTGCGCGGGGCCGCCCGGCCCACCGCCCAGGCGGCGGCCGGTGCCGGGGCCGAGGCCGGGGCCGGGGCCGGTGCGGCGGGTGACGCGCTGCGGGCGCGGCTCGCGGCGCTGCCGGCCGACGAGTGGGAGACCGTGCTGCTCGACCTCGTCCAGTCCTACGCCGCGGCGGTGCTCGGCTTCGCCGGAACCGCCGCGGTCGGACCCACCCGCTCCTTCAAGGAGCTCGGGTTCGACTCCCTGACCGCCGTCGAGTTCCGCAACCGGCTCGGCAGCGCCACCGGGGTGCGGCTGCCCGCCACCGCCGTGTTCGACCACCCGACGCCGCTGGCGCTGGCGCGCCTGCTGTACGGGGAGCTCGCGCCCGAGCAGAGCGATCCCGCTGCCGCGGTGCTGGCCGAGCTCGACCGGCTGGAGGGGTACCTGCCCGACGTGGCGCTGGACGACGACACCCATGCGGCTGTCTCCGGTCGCCTGGAGGACCTGCTGGCGCGGTTCCGCAGCCTGCGTGCCCCTGCGGGGTCCGGCGACGGTTCCGCCTCGGTCGGCGCGAGGCTGGAGGACGCCTCGGCCGACGAGGTCCTGTCGTTCATCAACGACGAGCTCGGCATCGGCTGAACCCCGTCTCATTGCACGAGGCCCGGAGGGCCGGAGCGAACCTGCTCCGGCCCTCCGGGCCGTTCCGGCCCGGGCGGGGCTGGCCGGGTCCAGACCGAGGTCCGGTCCGCTGCGCGGAGCCTGTCGCCGCCCCGCCCCTTCCCGAAACCGGGCTCCGCCCGGACCCGGTCGCCTCAAAAGCCGGCGCGGCCGAAAGGCCCGGGCGCTTCGCGCCCGGTGCCCTCAAACGCCGCGCGGGCTGGAACGGGGTCCCCCGAACCAGCGCGCGAGGGTCTCCCGCAGCTCCTGCGCGGCCGTGTCCGCAGGGGTTGACGGTGCGCAGATCCATGCTGCGTGCCCGTCGGGACGGACGAGGACCGCGTCGGCGCGCTCCAGGGCGTGCGGGTGGGCACGGGCGGTGGTGACCCGCTCCGCCCATGGGCGGGCGGCGGCGGAGAGGGCCTGCGAGTCTGCCGTGCCGTCGAGCAGCAGTGCCCCGCCCGCCGTGCGGGTCAGCAGCGCCGAAAGGCCGTCCTCGCCGTCCTGGTCCAGCGGGACGTCCGGCACCATCCGTCCCGCCCACGGGTGTGCGGGGTCTCCGGAGGCGGGGTAGCGGGTGCCGACAGCGGTGATCGCCTCGGCCAACGGGCCGGCCGTGTCCCCGGACCCTGCCAGCTCGGCGAGCAGATCGCGGACGGGCGCCAGGCGGTCGTCGGCCCCGTTCGCCTGGGCGAGCACCGCCTGCGCACGGGTGTTGCGGAGCAGGCGCTTGCCGGCCGCGTGGCGCTCGTCGTGGTAGGTGTCGAGCAGGGCGTCCGGGGCCTGCCCGCGCGCCACCAGGGCGAGCTTCCAGCCCAGGTTGACGGCGTCGTCGATCGCCGCGTTGACGCCGATGGCACCGGCCGGGGGGTGGATGTGCGCGGCGTCCCCCGCGAGCAGGACCCGGCCCGCCCGGAACCGCTCGGCGAGCCGTGCCGCGTCCCCGAACCGGGTCAGCCACAGCGCCTCGGCGATCTCGGCCCGGTGCCCCAACGCGGCTTCGATCGTGCGCTGGAAGGAGCCGAGCGCCACCGGCCCGTGCGGGTCTGCGGGCGGTGCCGGGTCGGCGGTGACGAGACGGACGTAACCGGGGCGCGGGATCACGAACACCGAGCGGCCGCCGGGCCCGGTGTTGGGGCCGAACGAGACGGCCGACGGGTCGGCGAGCACCACGTCCCCGAGCAGGGTGAACTTCCGTGCGGGCGTCCCGGGGAAGCCGATCCCGGCCGCCTTCCGCACCGTGCTGCGGCCCCCGTCGCAGCCGACCAGCCATCGGCAGCGCACGGTTGACGGGCCGTCCGGGCCGTCCACGTCGACCGTCACGCCGTCACCGTCCTGCCGCAGCCCGGTGAGGCGCCGGCCGCGGGCAAGGCGCGCGCCCAACCCCACGGCCCACTCGGCGAGCAGTTCCTCCACGCGGGTCTGGGGGATGCCGAGGACGTAGGGGTGTTTCGTGCGCATGGCGGCGAGGTCGAGGCGGGATGCGCCGACGAACGCGGTCGAAGGCACTGTCGGACCCTCGGCGAGGAAGCGGGCGGCAAGGCCCCGGCGGTCGAGCAGCTCCAGGCTCCGGGCATTGAGGTTGAACCCACGGCAGAAGCCCGGCGGTTCGGGCTCCCGTTCCAGGACCAGTGCCCGCACCCCCGCGCGCGCCAACTCCCCGCCGAGTGCCAGCCCGGCGGGCCCGGCACCGACTACCAGGACGTCGACGACCCCGTTCTCCGTTTCGGTGTCATTCATCGTCCGCCCCCTCCGGCCACGTCAGCGTCCCGCGCTCGATCTCGTCGGCGGTGCCCTCCACCCAGGCCAGCTCGGCCTGTGCCATGGCGGCGGCGTACTCGGCCTCGATGACGAACAGGCGCGGCGCGTTGTGCTCCTCGCGGGCCGCGCGGTAGCCCTCGGCGTCCTGCGCGATCCGCTCCCGCAGCGCGGCGGCCCGCTCGCGCAGGGCCCCCGCCGCGCGGACGCGGCCCAGCGCGCCGAGGTATCCGACGGCGGACAGGAACCGCGGGTACTCGGGCGAGGGCTCCCGGATCAGCTCGTCGAGCCAGTCGGTGAAGCCGTCCCTTCCGGCCGGGGTGTGGCGGTAGACGGTGCGGGCCGGGCGGTTGCCGACCTGCTCGGTGCCGTCCGCCTCGATCCACCCGTCCCGCGTGAGCGCGCGCACGGTGTCGTAGAGCGATCCCGTCGTCAGCTTGAACGCGCGGTCCATGCCGCGCTCGCGGAGCGCACCGGCCATGGCATGGGGGTGCATCGGCTGCTCCAGCAGCAGCCCGAGTACGGCAAGGGCGAGGGCGTTGACGGGGCGTTTCGGGGGCTTTTGGCCGGTGCGGGGTTCAGGGGCGGGCATGCGGCTCCAGACGGTTGACCCTGCTTGATGGATTACTAGGTATCGATTACTCGGATCCGACCATATGGCAGCAGGGGCGCTGAGTTCAAGGGCGTGAGCCCCGGAGCAGGTGCAGCGGCGGCGACTGGAACGTCGACTCGACGCGGACTGCACCGCGGGCCGCTTCGGCGGGGCTTCGGCCGGGCTTCAACGCCGCACAGGCGGGGCGCGATACCGCTTCAGCGCACCCCCGCCGGTCTGCGGCGGCAGACCGGATACGGAAAGAGAGAGCCATGGCTGATCAGAAGCAGCTGGTCGACACGCTCAAGCGGGTCGCCGCCGACCTGCACGACACCCGTCGACGGCTGCGGGAGGCCCAGGACAAGGACCACGAGCCGATCGCGATCGTCGGCATGGCCTGCCGCTTCCCCGGCGGCGTCGCCTCCCCCGAGCAGCTGTGGCAGCTCGTCGCCGACGGCCGCGACGGCATGTCCGCCTTCCCCACCGACCGCGGCTGGACCCTCGGCCAGCTCGCCGACAGCGAGCGCGAGCGCGTGGGGGAGCAGGCCGCGGCGGAGCGCCGCGCCGGATTCCTGCAGGGCGCCGCCGACTTCGACGCCGAGTTCTTCGGGATCAGCCCCCGCGAGGCACTCGCGATGGACCCCCAGCAGCGGGTCCTGCTGGAGACGTGTTGGGAGGCGCTGGAGCGGGCCGGCATCGACCCCGGCACCCTCGCCGGTACCCCGACCGCCGTGTACGCGGGCGTCAGCAGCAACGACTACCTGCGCGGCCTCGCCCGTATGCCGGACGCGATCGCCGGGCACATGATGACCGGCGTCGCCTCCAGCGTGCTGTCCGGCCGCGTCTCGTACGCCCTGGGGCTCGAGGGACCGGCCGTCACCGTCGACACCGCCTGCTCGTCGTCGCTGGTGGCCGTGCACCTGGCCGGCCAGGCGCTGCGCGGCGGCGAGTGCTCGCTCGCGCTGGTCGGCGGCGTCACCGTCATGGGCTCGGCCGGTACCTTCCTGGAATTCAGCCGTGCCGACGGCCTGGCCGCCGACGGCCGCTGCAAGGCCTTCGCGGAGGCCGCGGACGGCACCGGGCTCTCCGAGGGCGTCGGGGTCCTGGTGCTGGAGAAGCTGTCCGACGCGCGCCGCAACGGGCACCGGGTGCTGGCCGTCGTACGCGGGTCGGCGATCAACCAGGACGGCGCCAGCAACGGCCTGACCGCCCCCAACGGTCCCTCCCAGCAGCGCGTCATCCGCCAGGCCCTGGCCGCCGCCCGGCTGGCCCCGGCCGAGGTCGACGCCGTCGAGGCGCACGGCACCGGCACCAAGCTCGGCGACCCCATCGAGGCGGGCGCGCTGCTCGCCGCGTACGGGCAGAACCGGCCCGAGGACCGGCCCTTGTGGCTGGGTTCGGTGAAGTCCAACCTGGGTCACACGCAGGGCGCCGCCGGTGTGGCGGGCGTCATCAAGATGGTCGAGGCGCTGCGCAACGAGACGCTGCCGATGACGCTGGGCGTGGACGTGCCGAGCAGTCACGTGGACTGGGAAGCCGGCGCCGTGTCGCTGCTGACCGAGGCCCGGCCGTGGCCGGCGGGGGAGCGCGTCCGGCGTGCGGGTGTGTCCTCGTTCGGCATCAGCGGTACGAACGCCCACGTCATCGTGGAGGAGGCCCCGGCCGAGGAGCCGGCGGCCGACGAGGAAGCCGCTGACGCCGGGGGCGTCCTCGCCGAGCTGCCGGCCGTGCCCTGGCTGGTCTCCGCCAAGACCGCCGGCGCTCTGCGCGAGCAGGCCGGCCGGCTGCGGGAGTTCGCCGCCGACCGGCCGGAGCTCGACCCGGCCGCCGTCGGGCTGGCCCTGGCCACGCAGCGCGCTCCGTTCGCCCACCGGGCGGCCGTCGTGGCCGCCGACCGGGACGGCCTGCTGGCCGGGCTGGACGCCCTGGCCGCCGGCGCGAGCGCCCCCGGCACCTTCCGCGCCGCCGCCGACGGCAGCCGCCCGGCCTTCCTGTTCACCGGCCAGGGCAGCCAGCGGGCGGGCGCGGGGCGTGAGCTGTACGCCCGCTACCCGGTGTTCGCCGATGCGCTGGACGAGGTGTGTGCGGCGCTCGACGAGCACCTGGGGCGTCCCCTGAAGGAGGTCCTCTTCGACGAGGACCCCGCCGACCTCGACCGGACCGGCTTCACCCAGCCCGCGCTGTTCGCGCTCGAAGTCGCCCTGTACCGGCTCGTGGAGTCCTTCGGGATCCGCCCGCAGGCCGTGGCCGGGCATTCGATCGGTGAGCTGGCTGCTGCGTACGTGGCCGGGCTGTGGTCCCTGAAGGATGCGGCTCTGCTGGTGGCTGCCCGCGGCCGTCTGATGCAGGCGCTGCCCGCCGGGGGTGCCATGGCCGCCGTCCAGGCCACCGAGGAGGAGGTGCGGGCGCTGCTGGGCGAGGGCGTCGGGATCGCCGCCGTCAACGGGCCGACCTCGGTGGTCGTGTCGGGGGCGGTGGCTGCTGTCGAAGCTGTGGTTGCGCACTTCGCGGAGGCCGGGCGGAAGACCAAGTGGCTGGTGGTGAGCCATGCCTTCCATTCGCCGCTGATGGAGCCGATGCTCGAGGACTTCCGGCAGTTCGCCCGGTTCCTGGAGTACAAGCCGCTGAAGACCCCGCTCGTCTCCACGCTGACCGGCCGGCCCGCCTCGTACGAGGAGCTGTCGGACCCCGAGTACTGGGTGCGGCACGTGCGGGAGGCCGTGCGGTTCGCGGATGCCGTCGCCGCCCTCCAGGAGCAGGGCGTCACCACCTTCCTGGAGCTCGGTCCGGACGCGGTGCTCACCGCGATGGCCGCCGAGTCCCTCGGTGAGGGGGCCGTGGCCGTCCCCGCGGTCCGCCGCGACAGGGCCGAGGCGCAGGCCCTCACCGAGGCCCTCGCCCGTCTGCACACCCACGGCACCGGCGTCGACTGGCCCGTGCTGTTCGGTGCTTCCCGCACCGGGGTCCTGGACCTGCCCACCTACCCCTTCCAGCACCGCTCCTACTGGTACAGCGCCGCCTCCCAGCCCGCCGGCGAGCCCGGCGACCTCGGGCTCGACGCGGCCGGGCACCCGCTGCTCGGCGCCGCCGTCCACGCGCCCGGCTCGGACGAGCTGCTGTTCACCGGCCGGCTCTCGCTCGCCCGGCAGCCCTGGCTCGCCGACCACGCGGTCGCCGGCACCGTCGTCCTGCCCGGGGCGGCCCTGGTCGACCTCGCCGTACGGGCCGGGGACGGGGCGGGCTGCGGGCTGCTGGAGGAACTCACCCTGCACGCACCGCTGGTGGTCCCCGAGGGGGACGGCGTCCAGCTGCGGGTGCGGCTCGGGGAGCCGGGCCCTGCTCCGGACGGGGGCCGCAGCGTCACCGTGCACTCGCGGGCCGAGGAGGCCGCCGCCGACGGGGGGCCCTGGACCCTGCACGCCGAGGGTGTGCTGGCTGCGACCCGGCCCGCCCCTGCGGCCGGTCGCGATGGGGCCGGCGCAGATACGGCCGGCGCAGATACGGCCGGGGGTGATGCGGCCGGTGGTGATGCGGCCGTCGTCTGGCCGCCCGCCGGGGCCGTGCCGCTCGACACCACCGCCCTGTACGCGCAGCTCGCCGCCGGCGGCCTGGAGTACGGGCCCGTCTTCCAGGGCCTGACCGCGGCCTGGCGCTCCGGCGACGCCGTCCTCGCCGAGGTGGCCCTGCCCGGCGACACCGACACCGCCGGCCACACCGTGCACCCGGCACTGCTCGACGCCGCCCTGCACGCCCTCGGCCTCGGCGGGCTGCTGCCCGACCCCGAACCGGGCTCGGCCTGGCTGCCGTTCTCCTGGTCCGGAGTCGCCCTGCACGCCGAGGGCGCCACCGCCCTGCGGGTGCGCCTGACCCCGGGCACGACGCCCGGCACCGTCGCCGTCGAGGCCACCGACCCGGCCGGGCTGCCGGTCCTCGGGATCGACGCCCTCACCCTGCGCACGGTCCCGCTGTCCGCCCTCGGCGCCCGCGCCGGCGGCCCGCAGAGCCTGTACGGGATCGACTGGACCGCCCTGCCCGCCCCGACCGGGGCCCGCCCGCAGGCCCTGCCGCTCGGCGAGGGGTCCGGGCTGAGCAGCCCCGCCCCGGGCTGGTCCGCGTACACGCCCGGCAGCGGCGCGGCCACCCCGACCGAGACGGTCACGGCGGCCCTGGAGGTGCTGCAGGGCTGGCTGGCCGACCCGGCCCACGACGAGCAGCGGCTCCTCGTGGCCACCCGCGGCGCCCTCGCCCTGCCCGGCGAGGACGTCGCCCACCCGGCGCAGGCGGCCGTCACAGGCCTGGTGCGCACCGCCCAGGCGGAGCACCCCGGCCGGATCCTGCTCCTGGACCGCGACGACAGCCCGGTGCCCGCGTCCGTACTGGACGGGGACGAGAGCGAACTCGTCCTGCGGGACGGGGTGCTGTCCGCGCCGCGGCTGGTCCGCGTGACCCCGCCGCAGGACCCGGAGCCGGCGCAGCCGCCGGTGTGGCGGGACGGCGGGACCGTCCTCGTCACCGGCGGTACGGGCGGGCTGGGCGCGCTGACCGCCCGTCATCTGGTCGCCGAGCACGGCGTGCGGAGCCTGGTGCTCGTCGGGCGTCGCGGGGCCGAGGCTCCGGGGGCCCGTGAGCTGGCTGCGGAGCTTGAGGCTGCGGGGGCGTCCGTGGTGCTTGCGGCGTGTGATGTCGCCGACCGGGATGCCGTGGCCGCGCTGCTCGCCGCGCACCCCGTCACCGGTGTCGTCCACGCCGCCGGCGTCGTCGACGACGGCACGATCGCCTCCCTCACCCCGGGTCAGGTGGCCCGGGTCCTCGCCGCCAAGGCGGAGGCCGCCCGCCACCTGCACGAGCTGACCGCCGACCTGGAGCTGGACGCCTTCGTGCTGTTCTCCTCCGCCGCCGGCGTCCTCGGCGGGCCCGGCCAGGGCAACTACGCCGCGGCCAACGCCTACCTCGACGCCCTCGCCGCGCACCGCCGCGCCCAGGGACTGCCCGCCACCTCGCTGGCCTGGGGCCTGTGGCACCCGGAGGCCGGCGGCATGGGCGCCGCGCTGACCGGCGCCGACCTGGACCGGATGGCCCGTACGGGGGTCCGGGCGCTGGACGCCGAGGAGGGCCTCGCCCTGTTCGACGCGGCCACCGCCGGCCCGCGGGCCCTGGCCGTACCGGTCCGCCTGGACCTGCCGGCCCTGGCCCGCTCCCTCGGCGAGCACGTCCCGGGCCTGCTGCGCGGCCTCGTACGCACGCCGGTCCGGCGCACCGCCGCCGGTGCCGGGGACGGGGCCGGGACCGCGGGCGAGGGGCTCGCCGCGAGGCTCGCCGCGCTGGCGACGCCCGCCGACCGCGCCCAGTACCTCGTGGACCTGGTGTGCGGGCAGGTCGCAGCCGTCCTCGGCTTCGCGCCCGGACAGCAGGTCGAGGTGAACAAGCCGTTCAAGGACTTCGGGTTCGACTCGCTCACCGCCGTCGAGTTCCGCAACACCCTCTCCACCCTCACCGGGGTACGGCTGCCCGCCACCCTCGTCTTCGACCACCCGAGCCCGTACGAGCTCGCCGCCCACCTGCACCGCACCCTCGCCCCGGCCGCCGACGACCCGGCCACCGCCCTGCTCACCGGCCTGGACGCGCTGGAGCCGCTGCTGGCCGCGGACGGCCTGGACAAGCTGACCCGGACCAAGGTCACCGTCCGGCTCCAGGCCCTCGCCGCGCGCTGGGCCGACGCCGAACGCGCCGGGTCCGCGGCCGGTGCCGCCGAGCCGGGCGGCCTGCCCGACGCCCCCGACCTCGCCGCCGCCTCCGACGACGAACTGTTCGCCCTCCTCGACGGCGAGACAAGGAGCTGACCTTCATGACCGCCACCCACACCCCCGACGCGGAGCGCGAGCAGAAGCTGCGCGACTACCTCAAGCGGGCCGCCGCCGACCTCGTGGCCGCCCGCCACCGGATCCAGGAACTGGAGGACCGGGTCCGCGAGCCCATCGCGATCGTCGGCATGGCCTGCCGCTTCCCCGGCGGGGTCACCACCCCCGACGAGCTGTGGGAGCTGCTGGAGAACGGCCGCGACGGCATCCGCGGCTTCCCCGAGGACCGCGGCTGGGACCTGGACAACCTCTACGACCCCGACCCCGAGGCGCTCGGCAAGAGCTACGCCCGCGAGGGCGGCTTCCTCGACGCGGCAGGCTCCTTCGACGCCGGCTTCTTCGGGATCAGCCCGCGCGAGGCCCTCGCCATGGACCCGCAGCAGCGGCTGCTGCTGGAGTCGGCGTGGGAGGCCTTCGAGGACGCCGGGATCGACCCCGCCACCGTGCGCGGCACCCGTACCGGCGTGTACGCGGGGATCATGTACCACGACTACGGCTCCGACCGGGCCGCCATCCCCGACGGCGTCGAGGGCTTCCTCGGCACCGGCACCGCGGGCAGCGTCCTGTCCGGCCGGATCAGTTACGCGCTCGGCCTGCAGGGCCCGGCCGTCACCGTCGACACCGCCTGCTCCTCGTCGCTGGTCACCCTGCACCTCGCCGTCCAGGCGCTGCGCGGCGGCGAGTGCTCGCTCGCGCTGGCCGGCGGGGTCACCGTCATGGCCACCCCCGACACCTTCGTGGACTTCAGCCGCCAGCGCGGCCTGGCCCCCGACGGCCGCTGCAAGCCGTTCGCCGCCGCCGCCGACGGCACCGGCTGGTCCGAAGGCGTCGGCGTCCTGCTGCTGGAGCGGCTCTCCGACGCCCGGCGCAACGGACACCGCGTCCTGGCCGTGGTCCGCGGCTCCGCCATCAGCCAGGACGGCGCCAGCAACGGGCTCACCGCCCCCAGCGGCCCCGCCCAGCAGCAGGTCATCCTGGAGGCGCTGGCCGCCGCCGGGCTGTCCACCGGCGACGTGGACGCGGTCGAGGCACACGGCACCGGCACGAAGCTCGGCGACCCCATCGAAGCGCAGGCGCTGCTGGCGACGTACGGTCAGGACCGGGACGGGGACCGGCCGCTGTGGCTGGGCTCGGTCAAGTCCAACCTGGGCCACACCCAGGCCGCCGCCGGGGCCGCCGGAGTCATCAAGACCGTGCAGGCGCTGCGCCACGGGCTGCTGCCGCGCTCCCTGCACATCGACGAGGCCACCCCGCACGTCGACTGGTCCGCGGGCCGGGTCTCCCTGCTCACCGAGAACCGGCCCTGGCCGGCGGTGGACCGGCCGCGCCGGGCCGCCGTCTCGGCGTTCGGGATCAGCGGCACCAACGTCCACGTCATCCTGGAGCAGGCTCCCGAGGCGGAGGAGGCCCCGGTCCCTGCCGCGGACCGGCCCGCGCCGTCCGCCGTGCCCTGGCTGGTGTCCGGGCGGACCCCGGAGGCGCTGCGCGCCCAGGCCGCCCGGCTGCTCGCCGACCCGGCCGCCGACGCCGACCCCGCCGACGTGGCGTTCTCCCTGGCCACCACCCGTACCGCCCTGCCCCAGCGGGCCGCCGCGGTGGCCGCCGACGCCGAGGGCCTGCACCGCGCCCTGGCGGCGCTCGCCGAGGGCCGGTCCGCCCCCGGCCTGGTCCAGGAGGCCCCGGGCGGCGGCCGGACCGCGTTCCTGTTCACCGGGCAGGGCAGCCAGCGCCCCGGCATGGGCCGCGAACTGTACGAGGCGCAGCCGGTGTTCGCCGCCGCGCTGGACGAGGTGTGCGCCGCCCTCGACGAGCACCTGGCGCCGGCGCGCCCGCTGCGCGAGGTCCTCTTCGGCGACACCGCCGAGGACGCCGCCGCCCTGGACACCACCGGGTACGCCCAGCCCGCCCTGTTCGCCCTCGAAGTGGCCCTCTTCCGGCTGCTGGAGTCCTGGGGCGCCGCCCCCGACCTGGTGGCCGGGCACTCCATCGGCGAGCTGGCCGCCGCGCACGTCGCCGGCCTGTGGTCGCTGCCCGACGCGACCCGCCTGGTCGCCGCCCGCGGCCGGCTCATGCAGGCCCTGCCGACCGGCGGGGCCATGGCCGCGATCGCCGCCGGCGAGGACGACGTACGGCCGCACCTGGGGGACGGGCTCGACCTCGCCGCCGTCAACGGGCCGCGGGCCGTGGTCGTCTCCGGGCCGGCCGCCGCGGTCGAGGCGCTCGCCGCCCGCTTCAAGGAGCAGGGCCACAAGACGAAGCTGCTGGCCGTCAGCCACGCCTTCCACTCCGCCCTCCTCGACCCGATGCTGGAGGAGTTCCACCGGGTCGCCGCCTCGCTCTCGTACGGGCGCACCCGCATCCCCGTGGTGTCCACCCTGACCGGGAAGGCCGCGGCCCCGGAGGAGCTCGCCGACCCGCGCTACTGGGTGCGCCACGTCCGCGAGACCGTCCGCTTCGCCGACGCGGTCGCCGCCCTGGAGGCCGAGGGCGCGGACACCTTCGTGGAACTCGGCCCGGACGCGGTCCTGTCCGGGCTCGTCGCCGACTGCCTCGCCGCCCCCGAGCGCGCCGCCGTGATCCCGGCCCAGCGCGCCGACCGCAGCGGGCCGCTCGCCGCCGTGGAGGCGCTGGCCCGGCTCGCGCTGCGCGGTGCGCCGGTCGACTGGGCGGGGCTGCTGCCCGGCGCCCGTCGGATCCCGCTGCCGCTGTACGCGTTCCGGCACCGGCACTACTGGCTGACGGCGGCCGGGCGCACCGCACCGGGTGCGGCCGACTCCGTACCCGTACCCGCGCCCGGTGAGGAGGAGGACGGCGCCGACGCCGCCGACGCCGGGGAGCTGCTGCGGGCGGCGCTGCGTACGGCTGCCGGGGCGGAGCGCACCGCGCTGCTGCTGGAGCTGGTACGCAGCGAGGCCGCGGCCGTCCTCGGCCACGACTCGGCCGAGGAGGTCCCGGCTGACGGCGACTTCATCGACCAGGGCTTCTCCTCGCTGGTCGCGGTGGAGTTCCGGGACCGGATCGGGCGGGCGCTGGGGCTGAAGCTGCCGGCGGCGCTCGTGTACGAGTACGCCACGCCGGAGGAGGTCGTGGAGTACCTGGAGGAGGAACTCCAAGAAGCCGACGAGGTTGCCGAAGCGGCGTAGCGCACACCGCTTGCGGCACGGCAAAGGGGCGTCCCGGACCACCGGGGCGCCCCCTCGTGCGTGTGCGCCCCGCGGGGCCGCAGTGGTCCCGGTGGGGCCCCGGGACAAGGGGCGCTAGGGGTGGACGTAGGGGATCCCAGGGCTTGGGCCCGCTCCTAGCATCAAATCGCCCAGACGCCCGCAGCCAGGAAAGACAGGGGAAGCCGGTGCAGACGAACGACGCGTGGCTCGACATCGGCGGGAACAGCTCGCAAGGACTGGTGCTCGCCGTCGACTTCACGGCCACCGGCCGTCCCGATGCCCGGTTCGCCGACCTGCTGGAGCTGGCCGCGACCGGCCGCCCGGCGTGGGAGACGCTTCCCCAGGCCATCGCCACCGACCTCGGGACCGGCTCCGCCACCTACCTGGACCGCTGGTTCGAGACCGTCCGCGCCAGCGGCCGGCCCGTCAGCGCCGTCCTCGGGTTCTGCGCCGGCGCCACCTACGCCACCGCGCTGGCGGACCGCATCACGCAGTGGCAGGAGCACGCCCCGCAGCTGATCCTGTTCGACCCCGAGCAGGCCAACGCGCTGGGGCTGTACTGGCAGTTCCACCTCTCCCTCAACCTGTTCGAGTCGATCGTGGGCGCCGAGGAGATCGGCCGGGCCACGGCCGCCGGACACGAGGTGCTGGAGTCCACCGAGGACCTCGGGGTCCTGGGCGCGGCCCTGATCTCGCTGTTCCGCGAGGTCAGCAGTGCCGCCTTCGACATCCTCGACCTCGACGAGGAGACCCGCGCGGAGTTCACCGACTCCTTCACCGCGTTCGTCGCGTACGTGGTGGCCGCCGGGGAGTTCCGCTCCACCGACGGCTGGGCCCGCGCCGTCGCCTTCAGCTCGGCGAGCCCGCACAGCGGCCTGAACCGGCTCCGCAACGCCGGCCAGGAGGACCGGGCCCGCAGCCTGGTCGCTCGGGAGCTGCGCTTCGACTGCGAGCACAAGGACCTCCTGCGCGACGAGAGCGCCGCACGGGCCCTCGCCGAGCTTCTGACCGCCCAGGACCTCGCCCGACAGATCCGGATTTGATATGAAGACCCGAGAGAAGACCGCGTCCCCGGCCCCCTCCGCCGTGCGGACCGCCGCCTCACCGGCCGCCGCTGCGGCCGCCGGGGCGGCAACCGGTACGGCCACTGGTACGGCCACCGGTACGGCCGACGCCCGTACGGGCGGCGAGGCCGCCATCCGGCTGACCGGACTGCGCAAGAGCTACGGCGAGGTCCAGGCCGTCAAGGGGCTCGACCTGACCATCGCCCCCGGCGAGGTCGTCGCCCTCCTCGGCCCCAACGGAGCCGGCAAGTCCACCACCGTCGACATGATCCTGGGCCTGTCGAAGCCGACCTCGGGCTCCGTCACCCTGTTCGGCAAGGACCCGTACATCGCCGTCCGCGAGGGCCTGGCGAGCGCCGTCCTGCAGGAGGGCTCCCTCATCGACGACCTGTCGGTGCGCGAGACCCTCGGGATGATCTCCTCGCTGTACAAGAACCCGCTCCCGATGGACGAGGTCCTGCGCCGCGCCAACATCGAGGACATCGTCGACCGCCGCGGCACCAAGCTCTCCGGCGGCCAGCGCCAGCGCGCCCGCTTCGCCTGCGCCCTGATCGGCAACCCGCAGCTGCTCCTGCTCGACGAGCCGACCTCCGCCATGGACGTGGGCAGCCGGCGCAAGTTCTGGGAGTCGATGCGCCAGTTCACCGACACCGGCCGCACCGTCGTCTTCGCCACCCACTACCTGGACGAGGCCGAGGAGTTCGCCGACCGCGTCGTCCTGATGCGCTCCGGGCAGATCGCCGCCGACGGCACCGTCGCCCAGATCCGCGCCCTCGTCGCCGGCCGCATGCTGCGCGCCGCCGTGCCCGGCGCGACCGCCGAGGAGCTGGCGAAGCTCCCCGGCGTCAACGGCGCCACCCTGCGCCTGGGCCAGGCCGAACTGCACTGCGAGGACTCCGACCAGGCGGTCCGCGCCCTTATCGCCTCCTTCCCCGAGGCCCACGACATCGAGATCAGCGCCACCGGCCTGGAAGAGGCCTTCCTCTCCCTGACCGCCGCCGATGACACGGCGGACGCGGCCGACACCCTGGAGGAAGCTGCATGACCGGCTACCTGGCCATCGAGATCAAGCGGATGCTGCGCGGCCCCCGCTTCCTGATCTTCGCGTTCGTCGTTCCCGTCGTCATGTACCTGCTGGAGTGCATGCTCTACAAGAACCAGACCATCCCCGGGTCGAACGGCATCACCTACAGCGCCTGGCTGATGTGCAGCCTCGCCGCGTACAGCGCGTTCACCTCCTCCATGCACACCACCGCCCGCGTCTCCCACGAGCGGGCCGTCGGCTGGCACCGCCAGCTGCGCCTGACGCCGCTGCTGCCGCGTACGTACCTGCTCACCAAGGTGCTCGTCGCGATGATCGTGGCGCTGCCCGGCCCGGCGTTCGTCGCCCTCTTCGGCTGGCTCGTCCAGGACGTGCACATGTCCACCTCGGGCTGGCTGCAGATCACCCTCGGCATCTGGATCGCCTCGCTGCCCTGTGCCGTCCTCGGCCTCGTCATCGGCCTGTACGTGGCCCCCGAGCAGCAGCAGATGTACCTCCAGGGCCTGATCATCCTGTTCGGCTTCCTCGGCGGCCTGCTCCTGCCGACCACCGGGTTCCCCGACTGGCTCGTCGCCATCGTGAAGATCATGCCGAGCTACTGGCTCGCCGACATCGGCCACGGGGCGCTGCTCCACGACACCCGGGCCTGGATCGCCGGCGCCGTGCTGCTCGCGTGGACGCTGCTGCTGTCGGGCGCCGTCGTCCGCAGCTACCGCCGCGAGGCCGTCCGCGCCTGACGGCGCGGGACGCAGCGCGAGACGTACGAGGAAAGGAAGGGGGGCCATGTTCCTGTCACCCAGCCGCAAGGCACTCGCCCCGTTCAGGGGGCACCACACCTGGTACCGGGTCACCGGCGACCTGCACAGCGGCCTGACCCCCCTGGTCGTCGCCCATGGCGGCCCCGGGTCCACGCACGACTACCTGCTGCGGATGACCGAGCTGGCCGCGGACGGACGCCCCGTCGTCCACTACGACCAGCTCGGCAACGGCAACTCCACCCGCCTGCCGGACGCCGGCGCGGACTTCTGGACCGTCGAGCTCTTCCTGGACGAGCTCGACAACCTCCTCGCCCACCTCGGCATCGCCGACGACTACCTGCTCTTCGGCCAGTCCTGGGGCGGCATGCTCGGCGCCGAGCACGCGGTACGCCGGCCGACCGGGCTGCGCGGGCTGGTCATCGCCAACTCACCGGCCGCGATGCCGCTGTGGCGGGCCGAGTGCGAACGGCTCAAGGACGAGGCGCCGGCCGAGGTGCGCGACGCGCTGCGCCGCCACGAGGCGACCGGCGACTTCCACCACCCCGAGTACCAGCAGGCGGCGCTGGAGTTCTACCGGCGCCACGTCTGCCGGGTCGACCCGCCGCCGGCGGAGGTCGCCACGACCTTCCTGGCGCTGGAGAGCGACCCGACGGTGTACGGCACCATGAACGGCCCGACGGACTTCCACGTCATCGGAACCCTGAAGGACTGGAGCATCGTCGACCGCCTGCCCGCCATCGAGGCCCCCACCCTCGTCATCTCGGGCGCGTACGACGAGGCGACCCCGCTCACGGTGCAGCCCTTCCTGGACCACATCCCCCGGGTGCGCTGGGAGCTGTTCGAGGAGTCCAGCCACATGCCCCACGTGGAGGAGCCCGCCCGCTTCGACCACGTCATGCGGACCTGGCTCACCGAACTCTCCTGACCCCCGCACCCCGCCGATCCCCGCCCGGGCCCTCCCCCCGCCCGGCGCGGGGATCGGCGCATCCCCGCCCGCCCCCGCACCGCACGAACGGCCGCCACCTCGCTCTTCGAGGTGGCGGCCGCCTCCGACACCGAAGCCGGCGCAGGCTCCGCCGAATCCCACAGCAGCGGCGGAAGCCATCGTCTACTTGGACGCTGGTGCCAATTCTCAGGGGTTGTTCAGGTAGGTGAGGACGGCCAGGACTCGGCGGTTGGTGTGGTTGTCGTCGGTCAGGTTGAGTTTGGTGAAGAGGGTCGTCGTGTACTTGCTGATGGCGCCTTCGCTCAGGAAGAGGCGCTGGGCTATCGCCTGGTTCGAGAGGCCCTCGGCCATCAGGGTGAGGACCTGGTGTTCGCGGTCGGTGAGGTGGTCCAGGCGGCGGGTCGAGGGGCCGTTGGCCAGGAGTTTGGCGATGACCTGGGGGTCCATCGCGGTTCCGCCGGCGGCCACGCGTTCCAGGGCGTCGATGAACTGGTCCGCGTCGAACACGCTGTCCTTGAGGAAGTAGCCGATGCCGCCGGAGCCGTCGGCGAGGAGTTCGCGGGCGTACAGCTGCTCCACGTACTGGGACAGGATCAGGACCGGCAGGCCGGGTAGTTCTCGGCGCGCTGCCAGGGCTGCGCGCAGGCCTTCGTCCGAGTGGGTTGGGGGCATTCGGACGTCGACTATGGCTATGTCCGGGCGCCAGGTGAGGAGGGCTTCGAGGGTTTCCGGGCCCGTGGTTGCCGTCGCCACCACCTCGTGACCGTACGCCTCCAGGAGGCGGACCATCCCGTCGCGGAGGAGGTAGAGGTCTTCGGCTACGACAATGCGCATGGCACCACCAAGGTTGCGAGGGTCGGGCCGCCCATCGGGCTGGTGATCTCCAGGGTGCCGTCGAAGGCGGACAAGCGGCGGCGTAGTCCTGCCAGTCCACCGCCGGTGGTCTGGATGTCGGCTCCGCCTCGGCCGTTGTCCTCCAGCTTGACGATCACGCTGCTGAGGGTGTTGGTGATCGAGATTCGGGCCTGGGTTGCGCGGGCGTGCTTGACCGCGTTGGTCAGGAGTTCGGCTATGGCGAAGTACAGGGCCGACTCGATCGGGGGGTCCGGGCGCAGGCGGAGGTCCGCGGTGACCGTGGTTTCCAGGGGGCTGTCCAGGGCCAGGGCGCGGACGGCGTCGACCAGGCCGCGGTCGTTCAGGACGGGCGGGTTGATGCCCCTGACCAGTTCGCGGAGTTCGGTGAGGGAGGCGGTGGCGCCGGCGCGGGCCTCCCGCATCAGGGTTCTGGCCTGGTCGGGATCGGTTTCCATGAGCTTTTCGGCGATCGCGAGGGAGAGGCCGAGCGAGACCAGGCGGGCCTGTGCGCCGTCGTGCAGGTCCCGCTCGATCCGGCGGATCTCGGCGGCTTGGGCGACCGTTGCCTCCGCACGCTGGGCGGTCAGCTCCTCCACCCGGTCCGCCAGCACCATCGCGGGCGAGGGGCGCAGGAAGCGGACCGAAATGGGTACGAGACACCGCCAGGCGTACGGGGACGAGGTGACCGCCACCGCCGTACCCACCAGTTGGAGCGTGAGGCCGAGGGCGCCCGGTCGGGTGAGGCCTATGACGGCCGCGGTCGCCCCGGCCGGCGGGACGCACGCGGCCAGGCCCGCGGTGAAGGGGGCGATGGCGGTGAAGCGGAGGTCGCGCCAGTTCGCGGGGTCGCTCCACCGGATTCGCCGCCGCTGGTCCATGAGGGCGTCGCGGCGGGTGCGTTCGTAGCCGAAGCCGTTCCACCAGTAGCCGGTGGAGAGCTGGGTGAGGGGCGGGGCCTCCCGGTATCCCGCGGGGATCGCTATGTCCGTCCATCTCGCGACGAGGTGGCGGACCGTGCGGCAGATCGGGCGGGACAGGGCGAGCGTGCCCGCGGTGGTGAGGACGAACGGGCCCAACCATGACCACGGGTTGCCCACGCCCCACCGGATGCCGAGCGCCACGGCGGCGGCCCACACCGCCGGGACCGGCATGGTGACCGCCACCACGGCGCACGCCCGTAAGGCCCCCACGCCGGCGCGCGCCAGCCACCCGACCAGCTGTCTCATGCTGCGTCTTCCTTTCGCGTTCCGTTCGGTGTCCGCCTTTTACTGTGCACCGTGCGGGATCCGCCGACGCCCTGGTCAGGGTGGTAGTGGGGCTGGACCCACCGGGGTGTGGGGCCAGACGGATAGGGGCGCCGGCGGGCGCTCCGTAGCGTCGGGGGCATGGAAACCAAGACTCGACGGGCCTTCGACACGGCGAAGAACAGCATCACGGTGTACGGCGCACTCAGCGTCCTCGGACTGCTCGTCGTCATCGCGGTGGCGGGCAGCGGGCATATGGTGAATGGGTTCATGTGGGTGCGGGCGGTTCTGCTGCCCGTGGTCGCCCTGGTGGTGCACCGGGTGGTCGTCGCCGCCTCTCGCGGGTCGCGGCGGGCCTTCGAGCGGCTGAACGGCGTCACCGTTGTCATGCCGATCGCCATCATCGGTGTCGATGTGATTCCCGGCGTGTGTCCGCCCTGGTACGCCTTGATGCAGGTCGTGTGCGTGGTGCCCGTCATTCGGGTTGCTTTGCTCACGCGGGGTGCCGTGCTGCGGGGTGCATTTCCGAAGGCGGCCTGAATCCGGTGCACAGCGAAGGGCCGGTCCGCCGTTGGTGGCGGGCCGGCCCGTGCGTTGTTGTTTTGTGTCACCTCTCGTCAGGGGCAGGTTCCGGTGGGCCGAAGGGTTCGATCCTCGGGTTGGCGTAGGGGCCCTTCGTGCCTGGGATGCCGGTTACGCGTTCTGCGGCCGTCTCGGTGACGAGGAGGGCGTAGGTGCCGTTGTGGAGGTCGATGAGGCCGTAGGCGGTGTCGACCTCCTCGGGGGTGAGGCCGAGCTTCTGTACGGCGTCATCGAGGGTGGCCCCCGGCGGGAGCTCGACGGTGATGAGGCTGGTGGGCGTGTCGGGAGTCATCGACTACCGGCGGCTGCGGCTGCGGTGGCCGTTCTTCTGGCGGCGGCGCAGCGCATCCATGATGGCCGACGGGTTGACGACCCCGAAACCGGTGTCGAAGTCGAACCCCGCGGTGCCGAGGTCGTCGGCGGTCCGGCGCAGCAGCGTACGGAGCTCGGCCGGCTTGATGGCGCTGACCGGCCAGTGCGTGCGGATGGCGGCGACGACGCCTGCGGCGACCGGGCAGGCCGCCGAGGTGCCGGAGTCCGGCGCGTGCGCGCCGAAGGCGTGCGAGCCCTCGAAGTGGGTGTACGCGCAGATGTCCGGCTTGTCGCTGCTGAGCCGTCCGGGGCCCTGGGAGGAGTAGCCGACCCGGTCTCCCCGGGTGTCGACGCCGCCGATCGACAGGACCCGCGGGTGGGAGTTGGCGCCGCAGATGGGGCGGCTGGTGAACTCGCACCGGCCGTCCGGGCAGTCGCGCCCGCAGTTGCCGGCAGCGAACAGGATGTCCGCGCCCGCGGCCTCCAGGGCGGTCACCATCAGGTTGAACGGGTGGGCGCGGTTGTCCGAGTAGTTGCCGGGGTGGCCGGGCGGGAAGTCCCACCGGGGCGAGAAGGAGCCCCAGCTGTTGCTGACCACGAGCGCCCTCTTGTCCTCCGGCATCGCCCCGAGCACGCCCAACAGGTGGGAGTAGGCGGCCACCGCGTCCGAGAGCAGCCCGCTCATGACGGTCGGCCCGGGGCGCCGGGAGAGCAGCACGGGGATGTCGAGCAGGGTCGCCTTCGGCGCGGCGATGAGGGCGTCGAACGCGCACATGGTGCCGTGGTTGACCGGGAACTTGCCCGGCTGGCCGGTCACTCCGGGAGGGTTCCAGCTCCGGGCCGCGTCGACCTTGATCGGGCGGTCCAGTTCGTCGCTGAGGTGCTGGGTGTTGATGCCGGTGTCGGTGATCGCCAGGGCGACGCCGCTGCCGTCGAGGTTGTCCGCCCCCAGCTCCGCGAGCAGGTCCCGTACGTCCTGCCAGTCGCCGACGGGGGAGTCCCCGCCACACGTGGGCACCCCCTCGATGACCGGGTCGGCGGAGATCCCGACGATCTCCGGGTGGGCGAGGGAGAGCATCGCGATCCGGTCGGCGGTGTCGTAGTCGTGGATCTCTCCACGGACCAGCACGGTGGCGTCCTGTGGCGCCATGGAGAACCTGAGTGGCTGGTCCAGGGACAGTGGGTCCCCGTCCGTCATGGTCGGCACCGGTCTGGGTACCGCCACCGGGGTGAACGATTGGTCCAGCTCGATGCCGGACAGACGCCCTGCGACGTCATCGGCCGTCGCGGTGAGCTGCGGATTCACCACGGCTTCCACGAGATCGCGTTCGGGCCGCATCTGGATGAGGACGCGCATGTGTTCTCCTCGGGTCGGGTCGGACGGCGCCCTGGCGCACCGGAGCCGCGTGCTCGACGCGGCCGCGGCTCGGGGAAGGAGGTACGACTGGGCGGTGGTTCTGGGAAAGGCGTTCCACCGGTTTCGTACCGGCCGCCGGTCGACCCGACCGGGGTTGCGCCGGCAAGAGGCCGGAAGGAACGCCGGTCCCATGCTCACCGCGGTGTTGCGGCGCCGCACCTCCATGCCGCCAATCGGCCCACGGGGCCCGGCCGGGGCATGCGGAACGGATGCGGATGCGGAACGGCCGGTGGGCCGGGGCTGGTGCCCCGGCCCACCGGCCGTCTCCCGTTCGTGTCGTGTGCCTTGTCCTTCGGCTACGCCGCCGTGCGGGCTATGTGGGTGGCCAGCTTTTCCGGGGTCGGGTGGGCGAACAGGTCGGCCAGTTTTACGCGGACCGTCAGGTGCATGTTGCGCTTCACCCGCTGCAGCAGCTGGATGCCCAGCAGGGAGTGGCCGCCGCTGGCGAAGAAGCCGGAGCGGACCGTCAGGTCGTCCCGCTTGAGGTACTCGCGCCACAGCAGCAGCAGGCGGTCGGCGAGCTCCTCGGCGTCCATGCCGCCGGCCTCCGGCGCGGCCGGCTCCTCGCGCAGCAGGCGTTCGGCGCGCAGGGCCAGGCCCTCCAGGTCCGGCAGGCCCGCCACCTCGGGCAGGGCGTCCGTGACGACCACCTGGTGCGGTTCGGCGGCGCCGGGCAGCTCCGCGCGGATCTGCTTCAGGAGCCGGTCCGCCAGGTCCGCGGCCGCCGTGGTGGCCACGAAGGAGGTCAGGACCGGATCGGCGCCGCCGCCCGCTGCGGACACCGCGACCGTCGCCGCGTCCTTGACGTCCGGGTGGGTCAGGAGCAGCGCGTCGATCTCGTCCAAGGCGACCGTGGTGCCCTGGACGGTGACCCGGCGGTCCTTGCGGCCCAGGAGTTCGATGCGGCCGTCGGGCAGCCAGCGGGCCAGTTCGGAGGTCGGGACCGCCTCGCCGTCCGGGCCCGTCAGGTGCAGTTCGCCGCGGACGAGGAGGGGCAGCTCCTGGCCGTCCGGGCCCGCCACGTACGCCCGTACGCCGCTCAGCTCGCCGCGGGCGTACCGGGAGAACCGGGCCACCGCCGGGGAGGCCGCGTACGCCTGCGGGAGTCCGCTGCGGTGGCCGGCCTCCACGGCCGCGGTGTCCGCGGCGCCCCAGGCGGCGATCTCGCCGACCGCCGTGGTGGGCGCGGCCTCGCCGAGCCGGACCAGCAGGGCGTCGTAGCGGGCCAGCAGCAGGTCCACCTCCTGCGGGCCGAACGCCTGGGTGCGGTAGACGGCGCGGATCCGGGTCTCGGCGTGCTCGTCCTCGCCTTCCGGCATGAAGAAGAACTCGAGGTCGAACTTGCTGAAACCGTTCTCGACGCCGCGGATCCGGGCCGGGTGCCCGGCCACCGCGAACTCGGCGGACGTACCACCGGGCACGTAGTTGAACAGGTGCGTGCACAGCGAGTTGCGCCAGCCGGAGCCGCCGCTGTCGCGGACCTCGTCCAGGACCGACTCGGCCGGCACGCCCGAGTGGCCGAGGCCCTCCAGGAACACCGAACGCGCCCGGTTGACCAGCCGCTTGAACGGCTTCGCCGGATCCACCTTCACCCGCAGCGGCAGCACGTTGACGTGGTAGCCCATCGCGCCCTCCTGCCCGGCCGGGCGGACGCTGACCGGCGAGCCGACGACGATGTCCTGCCCGGCGCCGTGCCGCGACAGCAGCAGCGCGTACGCGGCCAGCAGGATCACCGCCTGCGGCGCCCGCAGCTCGCGCTGCAGCCGGGCCACCACGGCGCGGGCCTCGGCCGACAGCGCGTACCAGGTGCTGCCGCCCGCCAGGTCGGGCGCCTCCGACGGCGGGTTGCCGAACCACAGGCCGCCCTCGGGCGCCCGGTAGCCGCGCAGCTGCTCGCGCCAGAACTCCACGCTGGCCGCGCCCGGCTCGGGCTCCTCGGCCGCGGCGACCGCCGGCAGCGTGGCGTAGCCGTCGGGCGCCTCGTACGCGCTGATCAGCTCGCCCAGCAGGGTGACCGTCGACATCGCGTCGAAGACCAGGTGGTGCAGGGCCACGCTGACCACCGAGCCTCCGCCGGCCGTGGTGAACAGCGCCGCACGCAGCAGCGGCGAGCCGTCGAGGGCGAACGGCGCCGCGACGAACGCCTCGACCTCCGCCTGCACCCGCTCCGGGGCCGGGTCCGGACGGAACTCCTCCACCTCCACGGTGACCGCCGCCGGGTCCAGCACCTCGCGGGTCAGCTCGGTCTCACCCGCGCGGAACACCGTCCGCAGGATGTCGTGCTTGCGCACCACGAGGGTCAGCGCCCGCCCGAGGGCGGCCCGGTCCAGCGGGCCGTCCACGTCGAAGGTCAGGGAGAGGTTGTTGACGCCCGCCCCGGGGACCAGCCGTTCCAGCAGCCACAGGTCGGTCTCCTTGCGTCCGGCGGGAGCCGGAGCCGCAGCCGGGGCCAGGGGCGCAGCCGAGGCCGGGGGCGCAGCCGGGGCCGGGGCCGTATCCAGAGCAGCAACCATGATCGGATCTCCTCATGCGTCTCGTACGTGCCGTTGCCGTACGTGTCGTGCGTCGTCGTCTTTGCGTGCGTGTGCGTGTGCGTGTGCTGCTCGGGCTCGGGTCAGCCCAGTTCGAATTCGCCGTCGAGGATCCCGAAGAGTTCGTCGGCGTCGGCGTCCGCGAGCGCGGCGGCCTCCTCCTCGATGCCGGCCGGCGCGTTCAGCGCCGCCCAGCGGGCGGCCAGCGCCCGCAGCCGGTCACCGACCCGGCTGTGGTCCGTACCGTCCACGCCCTCGCCGGCGGCCAGCATCAGCCGGTCCTCCAGCAGGGCCAGTTCGCCCTCCACCGCCCGCAGGGCGGCGGCTCCGGTCTCGTCCGGGGCGAGCTCCCCGCGGATGTAGCCCGCCAGCGCCCGCGACGTGGGGTAGTCGAAGGTCAAGGTGGCCGGCAGCCGCAGCCCGGTCGCCGGCGCGAGCCGGTTGCGGAACTCGACCGCCGCGAGCGAGTCGAACCCGAGCTGGCCGAAGCCGCGTTCGGGGTCGACCGCATCCGCTCCCGCGTGGCCCAGGACGGCGGCCGCCTGGGAGCGCACCAGGTCCAGTACGAGCTCCTCGCGCTCACCCGCAGGCAGCGCGAGCAGCCGCTCCTTCAGACTCTGCCCGGCCGCACCGGTCCCCGCCGCACCCGCCGCCCCGGCGACGGAGCGCCGTACGCCGGCCGGCCGGACCAGGGACCGCAGCACGGCCGGCAGGCCCTGCACCCGCGCCCGCTCGGCCAGCGCCTTCGCGTCGAACGGCACCGGCAGCAGCCGCGCCGCCCCGCTCGCCAGCGCCGCGTCGAACAGCGCGAGCCCGTGCTCGCGGCCGAGCGCCGCCGGGCCGGTCCGGGCCACCCGGTCCACGTCGGCCTGGCTGAGCGTGCTGCTCATGCCGCCGGCCTCCGGGTGCCACAGGCCCCACGCGAGGGAGGTGGCGGGCAGCCCCTGGGCGCGGCGGTGCGCCGCGAGGGCGTCGAGGTAGGCGTTGGCCGCGGCGTAGTTGCCCTGGCCGGAGCCGTCGAACGTGGCCGCCGTGGAGGAGAACAGGACGAAGGCGTCCAGGTCCTCCTGCCCGGCGGTCAGTTCGTGCAGGTGGCGCGCCGCTTCCGCCTTGGGCGCCCATACGGTGCGCAGCTGCTCGGAGGTCAACGACTCCACGGTGGCGTCGGCCAGCACACCGGCGGTGTGGACGACGGCCGTCACCGGGTGCGCGGCCAGCAGCGCCGCCACCGCATCCCGGTCGGCGACGTCGCACGCGGCCAGCACCACGGACGCGCCCGCGGCCTCCAACTCCGCGGCCAGCTCGGCAGCGCCCGGGGCCCCGGCCCCGCGGCGACTGGTCAGCACCAGACTCCGCACGCCGTGGGCCGCGACCAGGTGCCGGGCGGTCAGCGCGCCCAGCCCGCCGGTGCCACCGGTGATGAGGACGGTGCCGCCCTCCCGGAACACCGGCGCCCCGGCGGCGTCCCCGGCCGGCGCCGGAGCCGGAGCCAGCCGCGGCACGAGCAGCCGGCCGTCGCGCAGCAGCAGCTCCGGCTCCGCCTCGCCGATCGCCGACAGATCAGGGGCTTCGGTGTCGGCGTCCAGCAGCACGATCCGCCCGGGGTGCTCGGCCTGCGCCGCGCGCACCAGCCCCCACACGGCGGCCTGCGCCAGGTCGGCCACGTCCTCGCCGTCCGAGGCGGCCACGGCCCCCCGCGTCACGACCAGCAGCGGCGCGCTCCCCGGCAGCTGCGCCCGCAGCCACTCCAGTACGCCGTCCAGCACCCGGTCCGGCTCGCCGCCCGCCGGCACCTCCAGCACCACCGGCGCCTCCTCGGAGGCGGCACCCGCCGCCTCCGAGGCCGGCTCGCTCCACCGGACCTCGTACAGGTCCCGCACCCCGGCCGAGGACCGCAGGTCGTCCGCGGCCACCGGCCGCAGCGCGAGGGTGCCGACCGTGGCCACCGGCGCGCCGGCGCCGTCCGCGAGATGCAGCCCGTACCCGGAGGCGGCCGGGGTCACCCGGACGCGCAGGGCGGTGGCGCCGACGGCGTGCAGCACGACGTCGCTCCACGCGAACGGCATCTCGGCCGTGTCCTTCGCCGCCGCCGCGCCCAGCCCGATGGCGTGCAGGGCGGCGTCGAGCAGGGCCGGGTGGAGGCCGAAGCCGCCGGTGTCGCTGCCCTCGGGCAGGGCGACCTCGGCGTACACGTCCTCGCCGAGGCGCCAGGCGGCGTGCAGGCCCTGGAACACCGGCCCGTACTCCAGCCCGGTCGCCGCGAGGTCCTCGTACAGCGAGCCGACGTCGACGGGCTCGGCCCCGGCCGGAGGCCAGGCCTCCAGCGCGGCACCGGCCACCGCGTCCTGCGTCGCGGCGAGCACCCCGTCGGCGTGCCGGACCCACGGCTCGTCCTCGGCGCCCTCGGCCCGCGAGAACACGGTGAGGGCGTACGGCTCCTCGCCGCCGACCTGCACGCGCAGGTCCACGGCGCCTTCGGCCGGAACGACCAGCGGGGCGTGCAGGGTGAGGTCCTGCAGGGTGCCCGCGCCGAGGTGGTCGCCGGCGCGGACGGCGATGTCCACGAGGGCGGCGCCGGGGACGATGACGGTGCCGGCGACGGCGTGGTCGGCGAGCCAGGGGTGGCTGCGCAGCGACAGCCGGCCCGTGAACAGCACCCCGGCGCCCTCGGGCAGCTCGACCGCGGCACCCAGGAGGGCATGCCCGGTGTCCTGCTGCCCGAACTCCTCGGGCCGGCCGGAGCCCGCGAGGGTCCGGTCCGCGAGCCAGTAGCCCGCGTGTTGGAAGGCGTACGTGGGCAGGTCCACGACCCCGGTACGGGCCGCGCCGTAGAAGGCGGGCCAGTCGACGGCGGTGCCGTGCAGGTGGAGCCGGGCCACGGCCTCGGTGAGGCCCTGCGCCTCGGAGCGGTCGCGGCGGACGGCGGGGACGGCGGTGGCGCCCGCGTCGAGGGACTCGGCGGCCATGGCGGTGAGCACGGCGTCGGGGCCGAGTTCGAAGAAGGTGGTGACGCCCTGGCCCTGCAGGGTGGTGACGGCGTCGGCGAAGCGCACGGCCTCGCGGACGTGCCGCACCCAGTACTGGGGGTCGGACAGCTCCTCGTACGAGGCGGGCTTGCCGGTCAGCGTGGAGACGATGGGCAGCCGGGGCTCGTCGTAGGCGAGTCCGGCGGCGATCTCACCGAACTCGGCGAGCATCGGCTCCATGAGCGGCGAGTGGAAGGCGTGGCTGACGACGAGCCGCTTGGTCTTGCGGCCGGCCTCGGCGAAGTGCGCAATGACGGTCTCGACGGCGGCCTCCGTACCGGAAACGACCAGCGAGGTCGGCCCGTTGACGGCGGCGATGCCGACGCCGTCGGTCAGGACTGCGCGCACTTCCTCCTCGGTCGCCTGGACGGCGGCCATCGCACCACCGGTGGGCAGCGCCTGCATGAGCCGACCGCGCGCGGAGACGAGACGGGCAGCGTCCTCGAGCGACCACAGCCCGGCCACATGCGCGGCGGCCAGCTCTCCGATCGAGTGCCCGGCGAGCGCGTCAGCACGCACGCCCCACGCGTCGACCAGCCGGTACAGCGCGACTTCGATCGCGAAGAGCGCGGGCTGGGTGTACTCGGTCCGGTTCAGATCAGCCGGATCCTCATCGAAAAGAACATCCTTCAGCGGCCGCTCAAGGTGCTCGTCGAAGGCCGCGCACACCTCGTCCAGCGCGGCGGCGAAGACGGGGTACTGGGCATACAGCTCACGTCCCATCCCGGCCCGCTGGCTGCCCTGCCCCGTGAACAGGAAGGCCGTCAGGCCGCCCGTGGCCGTGCCCGTCAGGGCCGGAGCCTCCAGGCCGGTCAGCGCGCCGTCGCGGTCGGCGGCCACCACGGCCGCCCGGTGGGCGAACGCGGACCGCTGCGTGGCGAGGGCGAACGCGACCGTGGTCAGGTCCGCCTCCGGGTGCGCGGCGAGGAACTCCCGCAGGCGGGCCGCCTGGTCGCGTACGCCGTCCGCCGTCTTGGCCGACACCAGCAGCGGGACCACCGGCAGCGCCTCCACGGGCGCGAGGGGCTCCTCGGCCGGGGCTTCTTCCACGATGACGTGGGCGTTCGTACCGCTGATACCGAACGACGAGACACCCGCGCGGCGGGTCCGCTCCCCGGCCGGCCAGGGCCGGGCCTCGGTCAGCAGGGAGACTTCGCCCTCGCTCCAGTCGACGTGGCTGCTGGGGGCGTCCACGCCGAGGGTCATGGGGAGGGTCTCGTGCCGCAGGGCCTCGACCATCTTGATGATGCCCGCGACGCCGGCGGCGGCCTGGGTGTGGCCCAGGTTGGACTTCACCGAGCCGAGCCAGAGCGGCTGACCGTCCTCCGGCCGGTCCTGGCCGTAGGTGGCGAGCAGTGCCTGCGCCTCGATCGGGTCGCCGAGCCGCGTACCCGTGCCGTGGCCCTCCACCGCGTCCACATCGGCGGCGGTCAGGTGGGCGGAGGCCAGCGCCTGCCGGATGACCCGCTGCTGCGCAGGCCCGTTGGGGGCGGTGAGCTGGCTGCTGGCGCCGTCCTGGTTGATGGCGGAGCCGCTGACGACGGCCAGCACGCGGTGGCCGTTCTTCCGGGCGTCCGACAGCTTCTCCAGGACGAGGACGCCCACGCCCTCGCCCCAGCCGGTCCCGTCCGCGGCCTCCGCGTACGGCTTGCAGCGGCCGTCGGCGGCCAGACCGCGCTGGCGGCTGAAGTCCACGAACGTGTCCGGAGTCGACATCACGGTCACACCGCCCGCAAGGGCGAGGGAGCACTCGCCGTTGCGCAGCGCCTGCCCGGCCAGGTGCACGGCGACCAGCGACGAGGAGCACGCGGTGTCCACCGTCAGCGCGGGGCCCTCCAGGCCCAGGGCGTAGGAGACCCGGCCGGACACGACACTGCCCAGGCCGCCGTTGCCGAGGTAGCCGGCGAGCTCCTCGGGCACCTCGCGCAGCCGCGGCGCGAAGTCGTGGTACATGACGCCGGCGAACACGCCCACGGGCGCGCCGCGCAGCGCCGCCGGGTCGATGCCGGCGCGCTCGAAGGCCTCCCAGGAGGTTTCCAGCAGCAGGCGCTGCTGCGGGTCGGTGGCGAGGGCCTCGCGCGGGCTGATGCCGAAGAAGTCGGCGTCGAAGCGGTCCGCGTCGTACAGGAAGGCGCCCTGGTCGGAGTACGACGTGCCCACCGCGTCCGGGTCGGGGTCGTACGAGGCGGCCCAGATCGGTCCGCGGTTGTCGGGGAAGGGTCCGATGGCATCGCGGCCGCCGGCCAGCAGCTCCCACAGGCCCTCGGGGGAGGTGACCCCGCCGGGGAACCGGCAGGCCATGCCGACGATGGCGATCGGCTCGTCGGCATCGGCAGTCGCACCCGCACCTGGGGCTGGGACGCCCGAAGCGGCCGTGCTGTCGCCGACCAGCTGCTCCCGCAGGTAGCGGGCCAGGGACTGGGCGTCGGGGTAGTCGAAGGTGAGGGTGGCCGGCAGGCGCAGGCCGGTCGCGGCGCCGAGCCGGTTGCGCAGGTCGACGGCGGCCAGCGAGTCGAAGCCGAGGCTGCCGAAACCGCGCGTCGGGTCGACGGCCTCGGGGCCGTTGTGGCCGAGGGCGGTCGCCACGTGGGTGCGGACCAGCGTCAGCAGGTGGCGGTCCTGGTCGGCGGGGGAGAGGGCCGCCAACTGCGCGCCCAGGCTGTCCCCGCCGCCGGCGGAGCCCGCGGCGGCGCGCCGGGCCGGGACCCGGACCAGGGAGCGCAGCAGGGCCGGTACGCCCTCGGCGCGGGCCCGGCGGCCCAGGGCCGCGGAGTCCAGGCGCAGCGCGAGCACGTGCGGGCGCTCCGCGCGCAGGGCCGTGTCGAGGAGGGCGAGGCCCTGCTCGGCGGTGTGGGCGGGAGTGCCGGCGCGGGCGGTGCGCTGGACGTCGGCGGTGGTGAGGCCGGCGCCCATGCCGCCCGCGTCGGGGTGCCACAGGCCCCAGGCCAGGGACAGGCCCGGCAGGCCCTGGGCACGCCGGT
>NZ_JBEZVK010000050.1:0-50560 GCF_040636955.1 Streptomyces sp. NPDC032472 | reverse complement strand
CGCCCGCCGGGTGGTGGCGGGGGCGGCCGCGGCCGACGACACCCTGCTCAGCGAGGTGGTGCTCAGGACGGCCGGGGCCGCGGGCAGCCGCGCGTACGACGGCCGTGCGGCCGCCCTGAACCGGCGGCTCGCCCCCTTCCTGGCCGACCCCGATCCCGACCGCGGCTCCGTGGCCGCAGGCCTGGCCCGCAGCCGAGCGGCCGGACCCCTGGTACCCGCCGCCCGTACGCAGGCCGCGCCGCCGCCAGGGGACGGCCGGCCCGAGGAGGCGCTGGCCCACACCCTCGCCGTGGTCTCCGAGGCGGCCGTCACGACCGCCCTCCAAGCGCTCGCTCTCACCGCCGCGGGCGTTCCGGGCGCGGCAGGGAGCCCGGCCGGGGCCGTGGCGCTCGCGCTCGACCACTTCCCGCCGGTGGAAGCCGTCGTGCACCCGGTCCGCACGGGCTTCGTGTGGGACGGACTCGCCGTCGACGCGGGCACCGAGATCCTGGCCGCCCCCGGTTGGCTCCGGGACGCGGCGGACACCGCGGATGCCGGCGACAGCCCAGACGCCCCCCATCACGACGGGCCCTCGCCGCTCTGCGGATCGGCGACGGGCTGCACGGCCACCGCCTTCGCCGTCCGGGTCGCCGAGGAGACCGTCCGGTTCTTCACCGAGGCCGCCCGGCCGGCCCTGCTGTCCCCGGCCCTCGGCCCGGACCGCATGCCGTTCACCCTCGCCCCGCACACCCTGCTCGTCGCCCTCCCCGCCGTCGGCGCCGTCCCGCCCGCCGCGCGCGCCGCCACCCCGGCCTCGTACGCGGCCCTGGCCCGCGCCGACGCCGACCGCCTCGACCGGCACGCCCGCAGCCTCGCCGCGTGCGCCGCCGAAACGGGCTGGAACGGCGACGAGACCGGCGAACGCTTCCGGATGCACCTGCTGGAGCACGCGGAACGGTGCACCCGCGCCGCCTCCGACGTCCGCGCCGCCGCCCGCCGTCTCGCCGACTGAGGCGACGCCCGAGAGGACCCGGGCCCCGGGCCGGCCCCCCCCGGGGCCGTCCCCGGGGGGCCCACCGCGCAGGGAGCGCGAGGTCGTTGGCCGGCTACCGCGCGAGGGCGTTCCGCCGTTCCCGCTCCCGCTCGACCATGCCCTGGACGGTGTCCTGGACCTCGGCGCAGAGCCACCGGGCAGCCGCCGAGCGGGCGCCGAAGCCCCGGGGCCGTTCGGGCGGCGTGATCGGCTCACCGATGGTGATGAGCCACTTCGCCGGCAACGGGAAGGGCGAGGTCAGGGGGAAGTAGGGAAGGCCCAGGAGCTTCGCCAGCGCCGGCACCTCCCCGATCTTCGGTGAGGACTCCTCCGCCCCGATGACGCTGACCGGCACGATCGGCGCTCCGGTGTGCAGGGCCGCCACGGCGAAGCCCGGGTTGAACGGCTGCAGGTGGTAGCGCTCGCGGAACGGTTTCTCCAGCCCGGAGACCCCCTCCGGGAACACCGCGACCAGTTCACCGTCGCTCAGGCGCTGCATGGCCGCCCTCCCGTCGATGGGCACGGCGCCCTTCTTCGCGGCGTACGATCCCAGGACGGGAAGACGGAAGACGAACGGTGCGGCGAGCACGTACAGGGGGCGCTGCAGCGACCGGTGCAGGGCCTTCTGCACCACGAAGGCGTCCAGCCCCCAGGCTCCGGAGTGATTGGAGACGAGCACGGCCGGTCCGTCGGCGGGAATGTTCTCCAACCCCAGCACGTCCAGCCGGAACCAGTCGTCGATGAACCATTCGAGCAGGCGCTCCCAGGCGTCCTCGCCGACATCTCCGAGCAGCCTCCGCAGGAAGCGGAGCTCGCTCCCGGCGACCCCGATGACATCGGCCAAGCTCTCCGACACGAACGGTGCTCCTGTCTCGTGCGCTTCCACGTCCCTCACGCAGGGACCCTCACCACCAACGGAGCCGGAGGCCGTCTGATCACGGGAACTCCCCGAACCCGAAAATCGCTTCTTGGTTCGACCTCCGTCGCTGGCCGCGTCAGCCCGACCACACGCCGGACACCGGCGTCGGAGCCGCATGCCCGAAGCCCCGCCAAGGACCGGGAGACGGTCACCGCCGGGCCACGGTGCGGCACTTCGCCGGGCGCCCCTCACATCTGCCGGTTGGCGCAGTGTGCGAGGGGGTGGTGCATCATCGGCCCCGTAGGGGCGATTGCGTCTCATGCCCACCGGTGCGGGGAGGCTGGAAAGGGGGCGTCGGCGTGGACAGACCGGCGCTCGGCGGACACACTCCCCTGGCAAAGTCGGTCGGCCCCGGACAGGAGATGACACGTTGAGGACTTCCCGCGCACTCTTCGTTGCCGCAGCTGCTCTTCTTCCCGTGGCCCTGGGGGCGTCCCCGGCCCAGGCCGCCCTTGACTACGCCACCCCGGGGTCGTTTCCCTCAGACGCCATATGCATGTCCGTCACCAGTGGAAACGGGTGCTTCAGGAAGTACGGCGACCAGTTCTGGGTCCGGAACTGGGACGCTCCCGCCGTGAGTCTCGAAGTGCGGTGGGAGAACGATCTGTGGGACGGCAGTCGCTGGATGACCTACCGCACAGGGAGCTGCGGTGCCTATGAGCTGGACACCGGACAGTGGGGTGTCTGCAACAAGGACTTCTATGAAAACAGCAGCACCAACAAGTGGGGGTCCAAGGGCAGCAGGGTGCGGTGGCAGATCGTGGCGGGTACGACCTTCGGTCCCTGGTCCCCGTGGTACTTGAATGACGAGTGAGTCGGAGTGAGCGCCCTGCCGCGCGGGGGATTCGGGCGTCAGCGGGTGTACAGGAGGTCCAGGACGGCGGCCAGTGGGTCGTGAGGGCCGGCCGGTGCGGCAGCGGGGCCGGTTCCGTGGCGGCGCCGCCGGTCCGTACGCCGCGGTCGCCCGGCAAGTCCGCGCCGTGGGCCACCGCCTGCAGCCAGCCGGGCGCGTCGTCGTACCCGCGCAGGTCCGTCCCGGCCCGGTACCAGCGCTCGTAGGCGTCGACCCACTCCGGACGGAAGTCGCCCCTTGCCGACGAACGTGTCCTTGACCAGCCGACCGAACGTGCGGGCCTGGCGTGTCGAACCCCGCTCGCCCGAAGCGCGGACTTCGGCTGTCAGGCTCATACAGGGCATTGATCAAGGCTTCCAGAAGCCCGGTGTCGAACCTCGTGGCGGACCACTTCCCCGCCACACTTCCTGCGCTCACACTGCGCCCAGCCTCTGGGCCTCGAGATCGTCATGCCCCAATCACGTCAAGACACAGGCCGCGCCGCATGGAATCGGCAGATCCCTCTGGGCCGCGGGCAGCGTTCCAGGCATGTACGCGCAAACGCAAGCACCCTCAAGTGGCGCCTTCCTTACGTCTGCGACCCGGACTCCGGCGCGGGCGCTCAACGACGGTCTCCGGCCCGCGGTTTCGGCGAGCGGGTCGCCTGTCCGGGCGCCCCCAGGGGGTCCCCGGAACCGATCCGGAGCGGTGGCCCGAGCCGAGGAAGCCGGCCGGCTGACCGCTGCGGCTTCCTGCCTCGACGGCCCGCCGCCCTCCCGGCGCCGGGCCGTCGACCCAAGATGCAGCGCGTCCGCAACGGCACAGGTACTCGGCACCATCCCCGATGGCCCGCACCCTGCCGGAGAGTGGGCCTACCAGCGGCCCTACACCAGCACCAGCGAGCGGACAGCGGCCCTGGCAGACTTCCTCCACACCTGCAACCACCACCGCTGCCACACCGCACCGGGCGGACACCCACCCGCCACCCGCGTCAACAATCCTGCGGGGCAATACAACTAGGCCGGGAACGGGCCGTACAGGAAGCTGTAGAAGGCGTAGCTGCCGCTGACGTACAGCTTGTACTGGTCGGAGACGAGGTACGCGGGCCCGGCTCCGTAGTCGAGGGTGCACGTGTCCCTGTACCAGCCGTTCGCCGGCGACTGGATGGCGCAATTCCAGGAGTACCACCCTGCGGCCAGGTAGATGTGCCGGCCCGCGAACGTCTGGCCTCTGCCCTCGAGCGTCGAGGACCAGTCGTAGTATCCCGCGGCCAGGTAGATGCTCCGGCTCATGGGGGCGGACGCGCCCGCCGTCGGCGACGCGGTCAGGTACAGGGTTCGCGACAGCTGCGCCGTACCGATGTCGGTGGCACTCGACGGCGCGACGCTCACCGCGGATGCGGCGACCGCGGCGAGGAGGACTGCCAGCGAGCGCGAGAGGAAGCGTCCCCGCAATGACGGCCTTCGAACGAGCCTGAACATGGGTTCCCCCGATTTCTCTTGCCAGTATGGGTCGGCGGTCGCGCACGAGGCCGAGCGTCACGCCCGGGTCCTGCCGTTGGCAAGGCGACGCCGGACTGGCTACGAGCCGCTCCCCGGACCGTACCCTCGGACCCCCGACGAGGGTGGTTATGCCCTGCACAGCCTGCGCCGGGCCGAGGTTTCAGACGGCACACTCCGGCTCTACCAAGGCCTCTTGGTCCTCGTCCGAGCCGGTACGGCCGCCGCCAGACTGCACGCCATCACCGACGGAGCCCTGGCCTCGATCGTGGCCAGGCAAACCAAAACCTTCGAGCAAGCCAAGACTGAGGAACAGCGATGAGTGACGAACAGCAGCTCTGGAACGACTACGCCGCGCGGGGTCGGCCGACCCCGCCATACGACTCGCCGCACTCGGCTCGGTCGCGCTGGACGACGTCACCTACCGGACCCGGGACCCGGGAACCGAGATCGCCGGTCTGGCCGAACCGGACGCCTACATGAACGGGTTCGCGGCAGCGTTCCCCGGGCACCGCTTCCGTATCGAAGAGGTCTACGACCACCACGGCCGGTCGCCGGCCCGCTGGACCCGGATCGGCCCGGAAGGCAAGGTCTTCCTAACGGGCGTGAGCAGCGCCGTGCACCGCGACGGGCTACTCGCCGACGTGACCGGCTTCTTCCCCGCCGCCTGAGCGCTTCAGGCAGCCCCGCCGCGCACGCCCGTCGGTCACGCAGGCAAAAGGGCGCGCTCCTTGCCGACTGGCGGGGTCGCCCGCCCCGACTCCAATGGTGAGTCGCGCCGGTTCACGCACAGCCGGTACGCAACTCGTAGTCACTGCCGCACCGTCCCTGACCCCCTGCGCCGCGGGTATGTGGCAGGTGATCCACTGTAGTGCGCGTCATCACGGAAAGTCGGTCACGGGTCAAGTCGGGGCGCTCAATCCCAGGTAGATCGCGTGAGCGTTGCAGACCAGTAGATCCCAAGTGGCTTCCTACGCGGCGACGTAATACCCGCCCGTCCGTTCGCCACCCTGTGCGGCGATCTGCCGCGGCAGGCCGTCGGAAGGTCCCGCCGCCGAGCACCTGCGTCGCGCCGCAAAGGTGCAACGAGGTGCAACGACGTTGTCCGGCTTATGACTTGCGAGGGCTGCCGATTCGCGCCGGTGACACTGATCGGCCACCGCGCGGGGTTCGGATCCGGTAGAACGCGCTGCCGCAGCGAGTTCCCCGACTGGAGAGGACCCCCCATGCACGTGAGTCGTAGACACCAACGGCGCCCCGGCCGCGCCGCCGTGCGCGCCGCCGTGTGCGGGCTGCTGGTGGCGCTGGCCGGCGTATCCGGCGGGAGCCCGGCCGTGGCCGCCTCCGCCGACGCCGCCGGATGCCGGCCGCCCGCCCGGACGTACGCGGACCGCACCGGCGAGCGCGGCCACTGCCTGGCCGTCGCGCTGCATCTGTCCGAGGCGCCCGCCCTCGGCGGCACGGCGCGGCTCGACATCGAAGTGGGCACCGTCGGCGGCGCCACGGACGTACGCCTGGACGTCGAGCTCCCCGCAGGCCTGGAATGGGTGACCGCGCCCACGGGGCTCAGCACCTCCACGGCCGCCTCGCCCGTCCCCGTACAGGGCGGCCGCGTGCACCGGGCCGAGGGCGCCGGCCGGCCCGGACAGCAGCGCCCGTGGCGGCTGAGCGGCACCGTACGCACGGTCGCCGAGGGCCCGGCCGGCATCCGCGCCACCGCGACCTCGGCCTCCGACCCGGACGACACCGACGCGGGCAGCGTCTTCCTCACCGTCGGGGCACGGCAGTCGGCCTTCGGCATCCCGGTCGGCAGTGTCAGCGCCGTCGCCCCGGCCGCATCCGGTGCGAGCCGCGCCCGCCAGGGCCTCGACCACCGCCCCGCCGAACCGGCACCCGGCCCGGCGGCGCCGCAGGCCGCGGCGGGCACTGCCTGCGCGACGGGCTCGTGGAACTATGTCGACCACACCGGCGTCACCCGGGTCTCCGCCAACGCCCGTGTGGCCGTCTATGACGACGACGCGCGCGGCGCGGACGACCTCCTCGCCACCGGTGTCACGGGCGCCGACGGCGGCTTCACCCTCTGCTTCGACAACACCGACGAGGAGGGCGGCGGCCAGGACGTCTATGTCCAGTTCGCCACCGAGAACCAGCACTGGGTGATACGCAACGGCAAGTCCCGCCAGCCGTATCGTTTCGCCTCCCCGGTCCGCGCCAACGTACCCACCGGCTCCACCACCGACATCGGCGCCTTCCAGCCGGCCGACGCCGCCCTGATGCGCGGGGTCGAGGCCTTCGACACCGTCAACACCGGCTGGAACTGGAAGCCCGGCAGCTGCTGGGACGCCCGGGACACCACCTGCCGCCGGGGCCTGGTCAACTGGGCGCCGGACTCCACCGACGGCACGTACTACTCCCTCCAGGACAATTCCGTGCACCTGGCCGCCGAGGACCCCGACGCCCCCGTGCTCGTGCTGCACGAGTTCGGCCACGCGGTGATGGACGACGTCTATGAGGACGCCTTCCCCGCCTCCCCCAACTGCAGCCCGCACTACATCACCAAGGCCAGCTCGGCGGGGTGTGCCTGGACCGAGGGCTTCGCCACCTGGTTCGGCGTCGTGGCGCTCGGCGATCCCACCTTCCGCTGGCCCGGCGGCCGTACCCAGGACCTGGAGGGGCCGACCTGGGGCACCTCCGGCTGGGACAACGGCGATACGGTCGAGGGCCGGGTCCTCGGTGCGATGATCGACCTCTCCGACACCGCGAACGAGCCCGGTGACACCTGCGCGGAGAACCCGGCGGGTCCCCTGTGGAGCACCTTCCTCGGCCATGTCTCCGGCAGCTTCGGCCAGTTCTGGAGCCAGCGCGCCGCCGACGGCCACGACGTGGGTGCGGACCCCCTGTCCTGCCTGTACCACAACACGATCGACTACTGACCCGGACCGGAGCGGACCGCACCCGCGCCGGAAGCAGTCCCGTGCGGCCGCACCACCGGGCTTCTCGGCCGTGGTGGTGCGGCCCGCCGCACCACGTTGGTACCTTGCCGTCCATGGTGACGGGGGAAGTCGGCGAGGCCCTGCGAAGACTGGGCATCGGCGCCGTGGCGGTCCGGCTCTATCTGGCCCTGCTGGAGCTGGCGCCCGTACGACTGCCCGAGCTCGGCGCTGCCGCCGGCCTGGACCAGGCCGAACTGGTCGTCGCTTACGCCGAGTTGCTCGAAGCCGGGCTGGTCAGTGCCGCAGCCGGCGACGGCGAGGCGGTCGCCCCCCTGCCGCCCGCCGCCGGCCTGCAGTTACTCGGCCGCCTCCGGGCCGCCGAGCTCGACGCCTCGTGCCTCACCGTCGCCGGAGCCTTCGAAACCTTCCGCCGCCGCCGGCCGGCCGCGTTCAAGAACGACCTGGTCGAGGTCGTCACCGGGGAGGACATCGGGCCCCGCCTGCGCCAGGCCTGGGCGGGCGCCTACGGCCAGATCCGCCAATTCGACTCCCCGCCCTACTTCCCGATCCCCACCGCCACCGACGAAGCCCTCGCCACACTGGCGCGGGGCGTGACGCAGCGGGTGGTGTACTCCCGGGAGTCACTGGAGTACCCCGGCAACTTCAGCCGCAGCATAGAGCCGTGCATCGCCGCCGGGGAGCAGGCCAGGGTCGTGCACTCGGTCCCGGTGAAGCTGATCATCATCGACGACGCCTGCGCGCTGGTCTCCCTGTCGATCCACGAGGTCGACGTGCACCACACCCTGCTCATCGTCCGGCCGTGCGGGCTCTTCTCGGCGCTGGTGGCGCTGTTCGAGCAGACCTGGCAGAGCGCGCTGCCGCTGTACGCCTCCCGCACGCCGCCCGCGCGGGGCGCCGCCGCGCCATCGCAGCGTCCGCTGCCTGCCGACCGCCGCATGCTCGCCCTCCTCGCGGGCGGGGTGGCGGACGAGGACGTCGCACGCGAACTCGGCATCAGCCGCCGCACCCTGTTCCGCCGTGTGGAGGTCCTGATGGCCCGCTTGGGCGCCACGACCCGGTTCCAGCTCGCCCTCCAGGCGCAGCGCCGCGGTTGGCTGTGAGCCCTCGTATCTACTGGCGTGCACGGCTTCAAAGCGCCGGCGCCGATGCGCACCCGTCTTCCTGAGCGGTCGCGGTGTGCGGGCCATGCCCCTGCCGGGCAGGTGCCCATGCCACCGTCTCCCTCGGAGCGCCCGCCACCCACACGCCGACCGCCTCGCTGTCCAAAGCGCCGAGGCACTACGTACGGCTGCGGCCGCCGGCCCGCCGATCGAAGTCCTGGTCGACGTGGCGGGGGCCGGGGCGTATGCCGGCACCGACGCCGGGAAGCACTTCACCGCCCGGCCACCGGCCTGGGCGGCGGGCAGCTCAAGGCGGTTCCGGCCATCGCCGAGGACCTGTGGATCCTCCTGCACGAACAGGAGATACGGCACGACGGGGGCGGGCGCGCCGAGCAGCAGACCGGTTGCGGTCCAGCGACGGCGGTGACGCCCGAGGCGGCACTGTTCGCAGCACCGTTGACAGCGGAGAGAGGGTGTCACCCCGGGAGCCGGGACGCAGATTCGGACTCATGGCATGACGCAGCTCACATACTGAGCGGTTGGTAATCCTGCTTGCCTGATGAGAGCGTGGGCTCCGCGGAGGATCCGCGGGCCTCCGCGGGCATCACGCGGGGGCATGCCGGGAAGCGAGGAGCGACTGTGCGGGCGATACGCGTCACCGAATTCGGCGGGCCGGAAGTGCTGCGACTGGCGGAGGTCCCCGACCCCCGTCCGGAGCCCGGGCACCTGCTGATCGACGTCTCGACGGCCGGCGTCAACTACGCGGACACGCACGCGATCGAGGACTCGTACCTTTCCCGTTCCGTCCTTCCCGTGATCCCCGGCGGAGAGGTGGCCGGCAGGACGGAGGACGGCAGGAGGGTCGTCGCCCTCGCGGACAACTACGGCGGATACGCCGAGAAGGCGGTGGTGCGGGAAGACCTGGCGATCGACGTTCCCGAGTCGGTGAGCGACGGACAGGCCCTGTCCCTGATCGTGCAGGGTCTCACCGCCTGGCACCTTCTCCGTACGAGCGGACGCGTCGCCCCGGGCGAGTCGGTCGTCGTGCACGCCGCCGCCGGGGGTACCGGCTCACTCGCCGTCCAGCTCGCGAAGGCCTTCGGGGCAGGACGTGTCATCGCCACCGCCTCCACGCAGGAGAAGCGCGACCTCGCCCTTGCCCTGGGCGCGGACGTCGCGGTCGACGCCGACGCGGAGGGCCTGAAGGACCGGCTGGTGGAAGCCAACGGGGGCAGGAAGGTCGACGTCGTCCTCGAGATGACCGGCGGCCGGGTCTTCGAGGAGTCCCTCGCCGCCCTCGCGCCGTTCGGTCGGCTCGTCACCTACGGCATGGCCGGCCGGCAGGCCCCGGAGCCGGTCCACGCCGCTCAACTGATGGGCCGCTCCCGGGCGGTCGTCGGTTTCTGGCTGATGCATGCGATCGGCCGCCCCGGCATGTACCGGGAGCCGTTGTCCGAGCTGCTGCAGATGGTCGGGGACGGACGCCTCACGCCCCAGGTCGGTGGGGTCTACCCCCTCGCGGAGGCGGCACGCGCCCACGAAGACCTCCGAGCCCGCAGGACGGTCGGCAAGCTGGTGCTCGACACCTCCCGCTGAGTTCCGCCTCCGGTCCCCGGGGCCGTACACCGACTCGTCCCACCGGTGCCCGGGGCCCATCCCTGTTTGCCGCAGGGGCGGCAAGTGGCCGGGCGCACGGCGCTTCGGAGGTCGAGAACTGCGCGTCCCCTGCTTCTCGTTCTTCTGCTCGCCCTGGTCCTCTTCGGCGCCGGTTTCGCGGTGAAGATCCTCTGGTGGTTCGCCATCGCCGTTCTGCTCTTGTGGCTGATCGGATTCGTCGCCCGCCCGAAGGGCGGCAGCGGCCGCTGGTGACGGTCGTCGTGACGCAAGAGGGGACCTGCCCACGTCCACGACCGACGGCCGTCCCCCGGTCCCGGAATCCGACGGCGGGGCCGGCTGCCGCGAGGAGCCGGACACCAGGGGCGGCTCGGGCGCCCCGTTGGCCGGCCGACCTACGGATTCCGTGCCACCGGGTTCGGCCGCGCCCCGCTGGCCGGGACCGGGAGATCGACCACCAGCAATCCGGCGCCTGGGTCAGTGGACACCTGGCGCCCCTGACCGGCACAGCAGCCGCCCCCGAGACTCGCCCGACGCCTGGCGCATCCTGCGCCGGTTCACCCCCTGCGCTGAGCCCCATGAGCTGAGGTGAGAGGCTCAACCATTCGCCATTCAGCGAAGTTTTGCGGCACCCTGGGGGTATGAACGACATGCAGGCCGCAGGGCCGACCGCCGCCCGTGACGACACCGACGCACCCGACCCTGCGGCGCGCCTGGCCGCTCTCGCCGCGGCGCTGGCCGACGAGACCCGGGCCGCCATCTGCATGACGCTGCTGGAAGGGCGCGCCTGGACCGCGGGTGAGCTGGCGCGGATCACCTCGGTCGCGCCGTCCACCGTCAGCGGCCACCTGGCCCGGCTGCTCGACGCGGGCGTCTGTGTGACCGAGCGGCAGGGCCGCCACAGCTACGTGCGGATCGCCGACGCCGCGACGGCCCGCCTGCTGGACGAACTGGCATCGCACGCGATTCCGGGCCGGGACGCTGCGCACGCGGTGCCGGTGGTCTCCGCGCCCGACCCGCTGGCCCGCGCCCGCACCTGCTACGACCACTTCGCGGGGCGGTTCGGCATGGCGGTCACCGACGCAATGGAGCGGCGCGGCCTGCTGCGCACCGAGGGTGCCTTCCAGCTGACCGAGGCGGGGAGGGAGTGGTGCGGGCGGGCCGGCGTCGACCTCGCCCGCCACGGGCGCAGGCCGCTGGCGAGCTCATGCCTGGACTGGACGGAGCGGCGCCGCCACCTGGGCGGCCTGGTCGGGGCGCGGCTGTGCGCGCGGGCGCTGGGGGAGGGGTGGGTGGTGCGGCCGGAGGGCGGGGGGCGCGGGCTACGGGTGACCGAGACCGGGGAAGCGGCCTTCGAGGCCTTGCTGGGCATTGTTCCTGGCTCCTGGACTTGAGCCGAACATTTCGGTAGACGCCGAAATGTTCAGGGGGTAGGGTGCGGTGATGAAATCCCGCCTGACTCTGCTCTCGCCCCGCGCCCTCACGGTCGGCGCCGTCTGCTTCACGGTGTTCGCCTGGGCCTCCGCCTTCGTTTCCATCCGCAGCGCCGGTGCTGCCTACTCGCCCGGGGCCCTGGCACTCGGCAGGCTGCTGACCGCCTCCCTGGTGCTCGGCGCCCTGCTCCTGATACGCCGGGAAGGTCTGCCACCGCGAGGAGCCCGGCGCGGCATCCTGGTCTCCGGACTGGTGTGGTTCTGCGGCTACACGGTCGCGCTGAACTGGGGTGAACGGCTGGTCGACGCGGGAACGGCGTCCCTGCTCGTGAACACCGGGCCGATACTGATGGCGCTGCTCGCGGCCCGTCTGCTGGGCGAAGCGCTGCCGCCGCAGTTGCTGGCGGGCATGGGCGTGTCCTTCGTCGGCGCGGTGGTCGTCGGCCTGTCCATGTCCGGGGGCGGCTCCACATCGTGGCTCGGGGTCGTGCTGTGCCTGCTGGCCGCCGTGGCGTACGCGACCGGTGTCGTCGCGCAGAAGCCGGCGCTCTCCTTCGGAACCCCCCTGCAGATCACGGCGTACAGCTGCCTGACCGGCGCCGCGGCCTGTCTGCCCTTCGCCGGGCGCCTCGCGGCGGAAGTCCCCGAGGCGCCCCTGTCCGCCACGCTGAACCTGCTCTACCTGGGCGTGGTGCCGACCGCCCTCGCCTTCATCACGTGGAGCTACGCCCTGGCCCGGATGCCGGCCGGGAAGCTGGGCTCGACCACGTACGCCGTCCCGGCCGTCGTGGTGCTGCTGAGCTGGGCGTTCCTCGGCGAGGTGCCCGCCTGGCTGACACTGCTCGGCGGAGTGCTGTGCCTGGCCGGAGTAGGGGTGGCCCGGCACCGGCCCCGCTCGGCGACCCGCGTCGCGGCGTAGGCCGCGGGCCACCACGGCCGCCTGGCGGCCTGCGGGGTCCACGAACCGCTCAGGCCGGAGGCCGTGAACGAGCGGAAGTAGCGCCCACTCCCGGGTCCCTGTCGGCCACAGCCGCGCACGCCGAGGTGCGTGGTGCCGCAGGTCCTCCAGGTCGGCGTCGCGGTGTCTGCGCTGCCGGTCGTGGTACGTGCCGACTGTCAGAGCGTTCCGCGGATTTCTACGTTGTAGTCGTAGCCCCTGAAAGCCGGGGCGTAGAACTCCAACGTCACCGACTTCTGCCCGATGCCACCGTCCACCACCGTGGCCGTGGCTGGGCCTACCACGGCTGACCCGCCCCCAGCAGCGCCCGCTGCAGAGACCGACCCGGGGCTGCGTTCCCGGCCCGGTGCAGTCCTCGCCCGGGCGGGGTGTACGCCGTGGCGGGGCGGGTGGGGTGCAGTGTCGTTCCGGCGGTGAATCAACCGCCCGCAGGGGTGAACTGCCTGGTGGAGGCCTGTCACCGGGGCGGCGAGGGCGGTAGAACCGCCGCGTGGCGATCATGTTCGTACGGGCCGCCACCGCGGTCGCCGCTGCCCTCGCCCTGTTCCTGCCCGCCACCGCCGCGCACGCCGCTGAGGAGCCGGCCGCCCCACCGGGGTGGCGCAGGTCCTTCCGATCGGCGTGGCGGTTACCGCCCTGCCGGTAGCTTCCGAGGACCGTACCGGCTACAAGAGGACGTCGTTCAAGCACTGGAAGGCCGGTGCGAACGGCCAGGCCAACTGTCCTCGCTGGTCGCGGTCACGGTCCGCTCGAACCGCTCGAAGGCGGACCAGGACCCGGCGGAGTGGCTGCCGCCGTCGGCGGAGGCGTTGTGCCGGTACGGCGCGGAGTGGGCCGTGAGGCCCTCGACGTCAGGCTGTCGGCCTTCGCGGAGGAACTCACGGCCCGACTGACAGCCCCCACGTGGGTGATTGAGTGCGGCCCGGCACGCCGTCGCTGCTGGGCCGCTGCGGACGGGGACATGGGGCACGATCGTGCAGGGGCCGACCACCCCTCACCGAAACGCGGTCGCAACCCGCAAAGGACGCTTCTACCCGTTGTTGCGGGTCCACGCGCTCCAGCTCGAACATCCGAAAACGCCACACGCCCTCCACCGGACGCGGCTGCCGTAGCCACCGTAGGCATTCCGGCTGCTGTCCTCGTAGTAGTCCTTGTTGCAGACTCCCCAGTGGCCTTCACCCAGTTTGTTCTCGCACTGTCCATTGCGGTAGGGCTCCCAGCTGTCACCGTCCCACAGCTCGTTTTCCCACACCGCGATGGCGGCGTAAGGGGTGTCGGTATCCAGCACCCACCATTGGTCCCCATACGTGCGGAAGCATCCTCGGGCACCCTGCGGAGCGCTGAGGCAGGTGATGTCCGAGGGCGGAGTACCGGGCTGCGCTGTGTCGATTTCCGCGCTTACGGCCGTATAGGCCCTGTCGTTGTCCGTGCTCGCTTGTGCTGTACCCGTAAGGGGAACGGCGATCATGGCCGCAACGCCGACAGCGGCCGCGAAGAGTTTGCCCTGCATCTCGACCTCCATTGAGTCAAGCGACGAGTGCAGGAGAACATGAGTGTTATGGCTCGGAGGGGTGAGTCGTGCGGTTGCGGCCTGTTCGCGGCCCCCGTTGTCCTGCGGCGAAGTCTTGACACGCGGGGGGTGTGACGAGAGGGCGGTGCAGGGACACAACGACACAACCAAGGTATTTCCGCCGCTGGTTGCGGCCGGCATGGGCACGACCGGACATGCAGCGGACCCACCGCCCCGGACCGCCGGTTCACCGCGCGCCTCAGCCGTGGCCGGGGTTCTTGTGCGGGCTGTCGATCACGAGGGAACCGGGGTGCGCGGCGTTCGTTTCCGTGGTGATCTCGAAGACCGCGAGCTGCCAGAGCCGGTTCGGTTCGGTCGGCGCTCAGGCCCGGCGGTTGGCGTGGCGGGACGGCTGACCCGTACGGCACGCCGGATCGAGGAATGATCACGGTGGGAGCGGACAGGCGTCCGGCGGGCCGTCCGGCCGGCCCCGGTTGCGGCGGGCGCCCGTGTGCGTCTCGTGAGAGATCGTCACGCCAGCCCAGGTGGCACCACAACGCGCGCCGACGCAGGGCGGCGGCTGTTCGTGGGCAGGTCACGGGGAGACGTCCACGGGGAGCTCCTCCAAACGGGAGGGGTGTCCGGCCAGCCCCGTGGCCAGCAGTGCCGCCGTCACTCCGACCGCGATGGCCTCATCCGTCCACCGGGCCCGCCCACCGGCCTCGTCCGCCCCCATGTGTGCACTAGGGCGACACTCGGGCCGCGACCAGCACCGGTGGGGCCGGCCACCGCTTCGTCGGCCCGCCGCCGGAACACAGATCGCACGTGACCGGCCCGCACGTCAGCGCTATGGGAATACTCCGCAGCAGCGTGCGGGGCTGAGGGAATCCTTGATGGATCCCAGACGATGTGCGGTGCAGTTTTCCGACACCCATGACGACGACTACGTCGTTCCGACTGAGGTCGGCGCGGCTGGAGCCGGTCGTGGTGAAGTGGTTCGGTACCTGCTCGAGGGGCTGCTCTACGGGATGCGGATGTAGGTGCAGGTCGGCCCGCGCTGGGCGTGTGCGCTACATACGTCGTCGGTTCCGTCGCCTGCGTTGAGGGCGACGATGCTGATGCCCCCTGCTTGTGGCGGTAGTGCCATGGGCATGCTGACACGCTGTTCCACCGCGCCCTTGTCGTCAGGTCTGAGTTCACTCGAGTAGTCGTCGACCGAGTCTCGGACGGGCGTGGTCAAGTCGGCCCGCATGGGGGTCACGAACACCTGGACGGTGGCCCATGTCTCCACGCCCTTGGCGTGGACATCGAAATTCACTCGCAGGTGGGACCGTGGGCCATCGATCTTGACGTTGGTGATGGTGGGCCGTCCGTTCCCGCTGGCGGCCTTGGCCGCACCGATCACCGCCACGCTGAGTGCCACCATGTAGAAGATGACTCCGAGGACGAGAACGCCGGTCTCCCACAGGTTGCCCCGCCGTGTGGGGTGCACGAGCAGGGCGACGATGCTGCAGACGATGGCGAGGATGGCGCAGAGCGAGGCCACGTAGATCGGCCATGACTCGTTGTTGAGTGCGACGAACACGATGTCGCTGGACAGCCCTAGAGCCGTCATGATCCCGGCAACAGTGATCAGCGCACCGGCCAGGATCTTGGCGACGTCGTCCAGGCGCTTTCCGACCCTGGCCTCGATTTGTGCGGGCGTCGGCACAGGCTCTTGATCGTCGCCCATCTTCGGCACCCTCATTGCGGTCCTCCATGCTCACGTCCCATGCAGCCAGGTCGTGTACCCGCCGGGCATCCCGCACGGACACGGCCCCGGGAATGTACCGGGGTATTACCGGGGACTTCGAGGTTGGGCCACCTGGCGGCGAGCCGTCGTCCGAGCTTGGTTCCGCTCGTGACCTGACCCACAGCGGAGCCCGTCACGGCCCCGGTGGGCGGCATGGCCCGCGGGCAACACGGTGATCTGGCGGTGACGGCTGGACCGACGTCCGCGATCCTCGACATCGGCGTCTGCGCAAGGATCCTCACCCACATCGGCACCCACACCCATGTCGCGGACGTCGGACTTTCCACGTCGTGCCCGCACCTCCGCCTACGGCCGGTCATTCACCCGACCTCGGTGCGAAGGCCCGCACCTTGGCAGTTCTGGCCGCCCCCGTCCTGGCCCGCGCCGGCTGCGGCCCTTCCCTGTCGACGTCTCCACCCCCTACGGGCCGTCCCTTGGCGCGACCGCCACCGCGGTGCTCCTGGCCGCCCGGATCCCGGGGGGAGTGTCTGAGCACCAGCCCGAGCATCGAGCCGGAGGTCACCGAGATGCTCCGCTTCCTCGCCGAGCGCGGTGTCCGCAGCGCCTGGAGCGACGACGGCCTCCACATCAACGGCGCCGACCGGATCGAGGGCGGCGAGTTCACGGGCGCCGGAGAGCGGATCGAAGCCTCAACCATGATCATGGCGGCGGCCGTGACCGGCGGCGCCACGGCATCACCCTGCCCGAGCTCCCCGCTGCCCAGCGCCAGCTCTTCGCCGACGCGGGCCTCATCCTCACCTCCCGCGACGGTGGCATCCGGGCCGCCGTCGGGCCGGACGGCCTGTGCGCGGTACGCGCCCGGACCGGCCGGCACCCCTGCCTGCCCACTGACAGCGCCCCGCAGCTCGCCGCGCTCCTCACCCAAGCGACCGGAACCAGCCACGCCTTCGAGGCCGTCTACCCCCAGCGCGACACCCACGTCGCACTCCTGCGCGCCTTCGGCGCCGACATCACCTGTACCGGACAGGACATCCGCATGTTGTGCTCGTCGACCAGGCGGACGGTCGTGCCCGACAGGCCCACCACCGTGTGGACTTGCCCCTCGAACCGGACGCGGTCACCCACCCTCAGCCCACCCTTGGGCCGCTCGTGCTCGGTCATCAGCCCTCCACCCGGCTCACCAAAGAGTGATCACCCCAGGGGCGCGACAGGTCCGTCGTCAGCCGCCCGCACCACAGCAGATGAAAGGCGACCGGCAGGACGAGGATTGGGTCACCGACCTGTGCCGCCTGGCCCACCAGCCGGGCCTCCGCGAACCGCGGATGGCGAAACCCGGCAAGCCACCGCAGGTTCGCCACCCGCACCCGATCGATCTCGCCGACGAGCCGGAAGTCCCACCCCACCGCCTCGCACGCGCCTCGCCGGTCGCCGGGCACCTGGCCCCGGCCCGTCCCGGGCACCCCTGGGCCGGGGTCACGTTCGCTTCGGCGTGGGGGGGGCCGCGAGGTCCTCAACGTCGCGCTGGTGTGCCCGGGGCTGGAGGCGGAGTTCGGCGCCGATCGGGCTGTGGACCGGGGTGTGTTCCGGCACCCGTTCCGGTTCAAGCGGGCGCGCCTGGGCGTGTCGGTGGACGGCGTGCCCCGGTTCGGGGTGGGGGTGGCCGCGGCTGCTGGTTGAGTGCGTGGCGCCGGCGGGTGTGGGTGCAGGGGCGTTTTGGCGCACATCCCCGGGGCCGTCGTCTTTCCGGCGGGCGCGATCGCCGAGGACCGGACCTTTACCTCATGGAAAGCAGCACCGGCCAGGACCGCGCGGTCGAGACCGGCCCGCTGCAGGTGTCGGTTCGGCCATGCCGTGCCTGCAGGTATGGGTGCGGACCTTGGGCACGTCTGGTAGAGGTAGACCCAGCGCGGGTGTTCCAAGGACGATGAGGAAGGAGCGCTCGGGGGTGGACGTTCTTCAGCCGCAGGCCGTCGTGTGCTCCTATTGCAAAGCGCGTCCCGCTGCCGGTGCCGTGCGCACTTTGGAGGCCTGGGAAGGACGCCTGACGGTCACCTGGCACGACAAGAGGTGCCCGCACCACCTGGCCGACCGGGTGCTGGCCGGCAAAGAGCCCTGACCGCCGGGCTGAGCCGACGCCATGGGCCGGCGACGGGCCGCGACGCCCCTGCCGGCGCTGCGGGTTCCTCGCCTGCTGGGCAGCGGCAGCAGCCGGCGCCGGCCGTCGGCCTGGCCACGCTCATACTCGTCATCTGTGGCATGACCCTCACCGCCTGGGGGGACCGGATCACCGCCCCCCTACGCCGCCTGCGCTCCCACCGCGACCTACGCCGCACGGCGCCGCTCTGGGCGGCCCTGTACGCCGTCCGCCCCGAGATCGCCCTGGAGCCGCCCGTCGGCCTCTCCGGAGACCCCGAATTCGCCCTGTACCGGCGGGTCATCGAGATCCGCGACGGGCAGCTTGCCCTCCCCGTACACCTCCACCCCAGGGTGCCCGAATGGGCCGCCGACGCCTGCCGCGCTGCCCGGCTCGACGAGCGGCGTACCGCGGCGACCATCGAGGCCGCCGTCCTCACGGCCGCCCTGGAGGCCGCAGCCGCCGGCCGGCGCTACCCGTACCCCGCCACCCCCGGCCACGCCCCGCCCGCCACACCGCCCGACCTCCATACCGAGAGCTCCCGGCTCACCCTCGTCGCCGACGCGTTCATCCACTGCCCGATCGTCGCGGGCATCCGCCGGCGGGTCCGGGCCGACCTACATGCCGGGCCGGTGCCGGGGAATGCGCACCCTGCGGAACCCACATGATCCGCCTCAGGCCATTTTCCCCTCGCACGTGGTGCTCCCGCGCCTGCCGGCAGAGGGCAGCTCGCTGGAGAGCAGAGCTCCGCGACCGCACATCGGACCACGACCGTGGCCCAACTCCACCGGCACCCATGTGCCCAGTGACCCACCTTGAATGGCACAAAGAGACGTCGCCCCGACCTCGACGGCAAACCGTCCGCCTTCGCGCAGGGGTGTCACCGTGCCGCAGTCGCGCCCGAGGCTGCCGCTGACGGCCCCGCTGCGCCCCTCGGATGGATGATGCGGTGGCTCTCCCGCTGGGCTGCCTCGGGCTGTCTTGGCCGACCCCGGAAGAGGAACGGGGGTGGCCGGGAGGAGGCTTGGACGATGGTGCCCAGGCCGCCGGTGGAGCCGATGCTGGCGCGGGCAGCGGGCAGCGGGCAGCGGGCAGCGGGCAGCGGGCGGCGGGAAGCCGTGCCGGGCCCGGCTGCGGTGCGGGCTGGGGTGGCGCACGAGCAGAAGCTGGACGGGCACCGGGCGCTGCTGTTCACCCCCAATCGACCGGGGCGGCGCCGTGCTGGTGCAGACCCGCCGCGGGTCGCTGGTCCAGGACCGGTGGCCCGACCTGGTGGCGGCCGCCGAGCACCTGCCGCACGTCTTGGTCCTCGATGGCGAACTGGTCGTCTGGGACATCGCGGCGGGGGCGGCTGTCGTTCGAGGCGTTGCAGCGCCGGACCGCCGCCCCCGTCCGCGCCGCCCTCGGCCTGGCGGGCCGGTGGTCGGCCTACTTCGTGGCGTTCGACGTCCTACAGCTCGATGGCCAGGAGCTGCTCGCGCGCCCGTATGCGACGCGGCGCGCTCTGTGGGAGGAGCTGTTCACTGCCCGCGCTTTGAAGGCTCCGTGGACGTGGTGCCCGATGACGACGGACCTGGCCAAGGCCCGGGAGTGGCTGGAGTCCCGGACGGATGTGTCAGGAGTGGAGGGAGTCGTGGTCAAGCCTCTGAACAGCCGCTATATGGCCGGGTATCGCGGGTGGACCGAGATCCGCCCACGGGAGACCACAGAGGCGATCATCGGCGCCGTCACCGCCACGCTGACCCGTCCCGGGCTGCTCGTCCTCGGCCGCTACGACCGGCAGCACCGGCTGCGTGCGGTCGGCCGGACCGCCACCCTGCGCCCGGACGTCTCCCGCCAGGTTGGGGTGTACCTGTGGGGGCCGGTGGGGCGTGGCAAGAGCTGGTTGTCCGACACGCTGTTCGACATGGTGCGCGCGGAGAAGCAGCGTGTGCACTTCCACGAGTTCTTCCGCGGGTTCCACACCGCGTACGCCCGGCACAGGCACGAACCGCGGGCCGGTGAACGTGCCGTGGCGGAACTCCTCGGAGACTGCCGGTTCCTGTTCTTCGACGAGTTCCACGTGCACGACGCCGGCGACGCGATGCTGATGGGCCGGGTCGTGAGCGGACTGTTCGAGCGCGGAACGACTCTGCTGGCCACCTCCAACTACCCGCCGTCCGGGCCATTCCCCAATCTGACATTCCACCATATGTTCGAGCCGACGATCGGGCTGCTCGAACGGTCCCTGGACATAGTCGAGATCCCCGACGGCCCCGACTACCGCGTGTCCGGAGTCTCGACCCGCCCATGTTCCGGCTTCTCCGGTGGCCGCTACCTCTGGCCGGGAGGCACATCCGAACGCGCGGATCGGCCCCGACCCTGCCGGCTTCTGGCGAGGAACGGACCGTGCCGGTGGGACGCGGACACGTCCGGGCCCTCGCCGTACGGGACGACATGATCTGGTTCGACTTCGCCTACCTGTGCGACCGGCCCCTCTCGACCATCGACTACCTCACCCTCGCCGACACCCACCGCCGCTGGACGATCTCCGGGCTGCCCCGCCTCGCCGAGGCCGGCCCCGACGCGGCACGGCGCTTCGCCAACCTCGTCGACGTACTCGTTGACCGCGACGTACACCTCACCCTCGTCGGCCGCACCTCTCTGACCGACACCCTGCACGGCGCCGGCCTGCCACCAGACATCGGCCGCACAGCCAGCCGCCTCGCACTCCTCCAGCAGGAAACTGTCACCACTACGTGAAGTCCCCAAAGCCGTTGCCCGGTAGCGATGCCCGGGGTGTGGGGTGTTCCCACCGGTTGTAGTCGGTCACCGTCCCGCACTGGTCTCGGCGCGTTCGGCTTCTTTGTGATCAGGGCTTTGTGGCAGGCCGGCAGGCCGCGGGTCTGGAGCAGCTTGAGCTAGTGGCTCGTCTCGATTGGTCGGCTGGGTAATTGATCCGTCGTGCCTGAAGCGGCCGGCTGTCTCCAGTTGTGATCACGGAGGTGGTCGTGGGGCGTCGTCCGGAGGTGTTCGTCCGGCCGGTCGGTCTGGAGGAGGGGCGGCGGCTCCAGCGGATCAGCCGGACGGCGAAGGATCCGGTGAGGCTGCGGCGGGCGATCGTGGTGATGATGTCCGCGCAGGGCCAGTCAGTGCCGGACATCACCTCGCTGATGCAGGTCAGCGCCGACTGTGTGCGTGATGTGATCCACGCGTTCAACGAGCGGGAGTTCGACGCACTGGACCCAAAATGGAGCGGGGGACGCCCCAGGACGATCAATAGCCGGGTGCGCGAGCACATCTGCCTGATCGCGCGGGCGTCCCCCGCTGACTGGGGACTGGCCGGCCTGTCCACTTGGAGCCTGGCCAAGCTGGCCGAGCATCTGGTCAAGCAGCAGGTCGTTTCCACGCTCAGCCGCGAGACGCTGCGCCGGATACTGCGCGAGGGCAAGGTCACCTGGAAGAGGACGACCACCTGGAAGCCCTCGAACGACCCGGACTTCATCGCCAAGATGCACCGGATCCTGCCCCTCTACGATGCCCCGCAAGGGCAAGGCATGTGGACCGGTCCGCTCACCGCGCCGGCTGCCGGCGACCTACAACCGGTACAACGGGGTCATGCACAGGCTCGCGGCCCTCGACCTGGCCACCGGCGAGATCTACTACCGCATCCGCAAGAGGAAGCGCTGGCGCGAGTTCCTCGGCCTGCTCAAAGCCCTGCGGGCACGTTGGCTCAGAAAGAAGCTGTACGTCGTGCTGGACAACTTCTCCCCGCACAAGCATCCCAACGTCCGGGCGTGGACAGCGGCCCACGACATCGAGCTGGTCTTCCTGCCGACCTACGGATCCTGGCTGAACTGGATCGAGTCCGAGTTCGCGGCTCTGCGCTACTTCGCCCTCAACGGCACCGACCACCGCAGCCACACCGAGCAGAACGCCGCCATCGCCGCCTACGTCTGCCGCCGCAACGTCAGGGCCGAACCCAAGACCCGGTTCGCTCCCGACTCGCCCATACGGGAATGGACCGAAAACCCCACAGCGGCGTGATCCCTCCCTACCGCGCCGGGAACTCCTGCTCGGGCAGGAGGTCCACACCGAACCGATCACGCAAGGCCGTGATGTCCCGGCGGTCCTCGTCATCGAGCTCGTACCCCGTGTGACACGCCACCTGGCCCTGCGCGGTCAGGCACCGCACCGGCTCGCCCCGAAGGATCCCGGCCCCGCCGAACCAGGCGGCTTCGTACACCCACACCTCGCCGTTCTCCATCGTGTAGTTGCCGTTGCCCTCCCCGTCGAACACCACGGGATGGACATCGACGCTTCTTTTTTCCTGATCACGCAGGACGAAGCACGAGGAAAGGCGACCCTTCGCAACGGCGAAGCCCAGGCCCCGCAGGGCCTGGACTGCGTCCTCAGCCTGGTCTACCCGCAAGATCAGATCGACATCCTTGGGTGGACGGGTCTGCTCACCGAGGAGAGCATCAACTCCCCAGCGGCCGTCCCCGAGCCACACCTCCACACCCTGCGTCTCCAGAGCCCTGATCACAGCCAACGCGGTTGCAGCATCCATCATCATCACGCCAGTATCGCCACAAAACGGATGGCTGCCGCGAGATTTACCTGGTCAACGCTCTGCGACAAGCCACTAGGTGGCTCGGGCAGTGCCAGTGCTGTGGGAACGGGCACGGAGGTCGGCGCGTCGCGTCATTCCATGGGCCGGCTGGTGACAAAGAGGGTACGGAGGACGATGGCGGCGGAGAGAATCAGGAGGTTGAAGCCGGTCAGCCCGTAGAGTCCGAGGCTCTCGCTCACGCGCGGCCCGCCGTCCATTTCCAGGAGTTGGAGGCCCGCGAACCCGAGGAAGATCCCGACGAAGGCGTGCACCATCCGCCCGACCAGCTCGCCGACGACCCGCCGATCGCGGGGGTCGGCGAAGAGCCGCACATTGAGCCCGAGCCGACCTTCCTCGAGCGCACCGCCGAGGCGGTCGAGGCGGCGGGGCAGCCGTCGAAGGACAGGCAGCAGCGCGATCAGTTCGTCGCGGGCCGTGTCACGGGCACTGCGCGGTCCCAGCCGGTCCGTGAGCCGGGCTGAGGCGTACGTACGGGACGCCTCCAGCATGTTGAATCCGGGGGAGAGGCGGACCAGCGTGCCTTCCAGGGTTGCCAGGGCCCGGAACACGGCCGCGACCTCCGGCGGAACCGCCAGCCGGAAGTCCGCCACCAGCCGGAACAGATCGCTGAACATCTCCACGTCGGGCGCGGACCCGTGCCCCAGATGACGGGCGCTGAACTGCCCGAGCGCACGCAGCAGCCGCTGTTCGTCGACCTCCTCGGGACGGCCGGTGATCTCCAGGAGGGCCTCGCGCAGGGCAAGCGGATCGCCGCGGTCGACGGCGAGGAAGAGGCCGCCCATCGCCTCGCGGAGCCCGGAGTCGATCCGGCCGACGGATCCGAAGTCGAGCAGGGCAGCAGTGCCGTCCGGCTGGAGCAGGATGTTGCCGGGGTGTGGATCGGCGTGGAAGATGCCGTCCAGCATGATCTGGTTGAGCAGCGCGGTGAGCAGGGTCTCGGCCAGCTTTGTGCCGTGCCGCTGGTCGTCGGGGACGGCCTTGCCGAGCGAGGAACCCTCGACCCGGCTCATGACGAGGACACGCTCTGTGCTGAACTGCCCGTACAGGACGGGGATGGCGATGCTGGAGTCGCCGCGGGCCTCGGCGGCCTGGCGCACCAAGGTCATGTTGCGAGCCTCGACGCGGAAGTCTAGCTCCTCGCGCAGCGCGACGGCGAAGCCCTGCGCCAGGTCGTTCAGCCCCAGACCGCGCCCCCAGGCGGTGCGGTCGCTCAGAGCCGACGCCAGGCGCCCGACGATGTCCAGATCGCGCTCCACGAGTTCCGGTATCCCGGGCCGCTGCACCTTGACGACGACCTCGGTGCCGTCATGCAGGACGGCCGCGTGCACCTGCGCGACAGAGGCCGCCGCCAGCGGGACCCGCTCGAACGTGGCGAACACGTCCCGCACCGGCGCTCCCAGGCTTTCCTGAAGCTGTGTCTCGACCTCGCTCCACGGCGCGGGCGGCACTTGGTCCTGAAGGAGACTGAGCTCCTCGGCGTACACCTCGGGCAGCAGGTCCCGCCGGGTCGACATCAGCTGCCCCAGCTTCACGAACGTGGTCCCGCCCGCCTGCAACGCCTGTCGCAACTCCCGCGCCAGCAACTCGTGCCGCACCCCGGGCGCGCGCCGCCGGCCCCGCAGATACGGCCCGAGCCCGTGCCGGCCGGCGATGCGCAACACCGTGGAGTATCGCCGCGCCCGCGCGATCCGCCACCGCACCGACTGCGCCCAGCCGAGCGGCCGTACGGCGCCCATGGGCACCACGATGTCCAGCGCGACGAGAACCACCATCGAGGCGAGCATCCCCACCCCGACCATCAAGGACAGCAGCGGCGCGAGCTCGCCCGACTCCTCCAGCCGGGGCCCGAACAACCCTCCGGACACCGCGAGTCCGCACGCCCCCGCGGTCGCGACCCGCACCGCCCCGGCCCGCACCCCCAGCAGTCGACGCCCCACCACCGCAGGGGCCACCACCACAAGCAAGAAGACAAGCGTCCCGACCAACGCACCAGTAATCCACATGACGCCATTCAACAGCACATGCGTGCGATTCTCCGCGCCTGACGATCCGGCCAAGTCACCGCGCACGGCCGTGACTTGACGGTCGGGGCGCCGGGGCCGACGTGCCCCCAACCAGCCAACCGTCCGCTACGGCACCTGTCCGTCCTGGACATCGTCTGGCTCTGCTAGGCAGTTTCGTTTGGATCAGTTGGTCGTTGGTCCGGGTGTGCCGTTGACTGATGCGCAGTGCGCGCGGATCGAACCGTGGCTTCCGGACCGGACGCCCAAGCGGGGTGGCCGTTGGCGGGACCATCGTGAGGTGATCGACGCGATCGCCTACAAGTTCCAGACCGGGAGCGGGTCTTCACCGCCCTGGTGGCCCAGGCCGAGGCGGACGAGGATCTCAACTGGGCCGTGCCGGTCGACTCCACGATCGTGCGGGCCCACCGGCCCGCCGCTGGGGCCCGCAAAAAGGGGCCCCGGCCGGCGAACCGGACGACCATGCCATCGGCCGCTCCCGCGGCGAACTGACCACGAAGACCCACCTCGCCGCCGACGACCGCTGCAGGCCACTGGCCTTCCACCTCACCGCCCGACAGGCCGGTGACGCACCCGCCTTCACCGACGTCATGGCCCGCCCGCGCGTTCCCCGTCGGCGAGGACGGCCGCGCACCAGGCCGGATGTGGTCCTGGCCGGCAAGGCGTACTCCTCCCGAGCGATCCGCGAGCACCTGCGCGAACGCAGCATCCGGGCAGTGATGCCCGCCCCCGCCGACCAGCGCGGACACCGGGTACGTCGAGGCAGCCGCGGCGGCAGACCACCGGCCTTCGACCGCGAGACCTACACGCAGCGCAACACCGTCGAACGGCGCACCAACCGCTTGAAGCAGTGGCGCGGTCTCGCCACCCGCTACGAGAAGACCGCCACCATCTACCTGGCCGGACTCCACATCGCGGGCATCTCCCTCTGGCCCGCCGGTGATCCAAACGAAACTGCCTAGCCGCCGGGCATCCGCATCGGCGCGATCACCACGGGCTCCTCGACGAGCCGTACGGCCGGCGGTGTGGCGGGCACCGGCCGCTGCCACGTGGCCGGGGTGTCGGGGACCTCCTCGAGGCGCCAGTCCCGGCAGGTGTCGTCGAGCGCCAGCGGGTGGAGGGTGAGGGTGCCGTCCGGTGCGATGTGCATCCGGACGAAGCCAGTGTGGTCGTCGATGGACTGCCCGGACATCTGCCAGTCGGGCACCAGTCCCCGGCGGGTCCACAGCACCCACAGGGCGAAGAGCTCGGAGCCGAGGACCGCGCCCATCACCGCGGCGACGACCAGCAGGATCACCAGGAGCCAGAACCCGTGCCAGGAGGAAGGGACCAGCCGGGCCACGGCCACCGTGACGGACAGGGCCGCGACGGCGACCGCCACCTGGAACAGCACGGCCACGGCCGGACCGGACGGTGCCCTGGGCCGCTGCCGGCGCAGCAGTGCGCTCCCCCACGTGACCACGAACGGCAGAACGAAGCAGGCGACGCTCGCGCAGAGCAGGCCGAGCAGATCGTCGGTGCCGGCCCCGCGTACGGCGTCGACGGGGTCGTGCCCGCCCGCCGCCGGGGTGAACGCCGCACTCACCAGCAGGACGAGCACCACCTGCAGCACCCCGGCCAGGACGGCGAAGCCGCGGTTGCGCCGCGGAAGCCAGTGCCGGCTCCAGGGCTTGGCGAGCCCGCGCGCCAGCGAGCGGGACTCCTGCCCGTCGGGGTACGTGTGCTGGGCGAGGGCGAACGCCGGCGGCGGGTCGTCCTTCTCCCGCATCCGCGAGCCGGCCGGCGGCAGCGGCAGGGCCTTCGGAAGCCGGTGGGTGGCCGAGAGGTACGCGCCGCCCAGGCCGCACGTCACCATCTGGCGCCGCCGGGGGTCCGGCGGCAGGGACTCGTCGGATCCGGGCGGGTCGTCCGGCAGCCGTTCCGCGTAGCGGGCGTAGTGGTGCTTGTCGCCGGTCAGCCACAGCCGGACCGCCGCACCCGTCTCCTCCCGCCGGCCGGTCGCCCGGTCGAACCGGGTCCGGATGACGTTCCGGTCGAACCAGTGCAGGGAGTTGAAGGCGTCGGGTTCCTCGTCGCTGCGCACCCAGGTGGGCGCGGCGGCGCACACGATCACGCTGTCGCCCGGGCGCAGCTGCGGGGAGAGGTACGACTCGAAGTAGCGCCGCTGCGGATCGTCGACGTAGGTGCCGAGCTGGCTGTCCAGCCCGACGAGCCACCAGCGCTGGGGCAGCCGCACGGCGAAGTAGCTCCGGGTCTGCCGGGTCTGCCAGCCGCCGATGCGCCTTCCCTGGGCGAACATCCGCAGGAACGCGGTCAGTCCGTCGTACCAGTCGTGGTTCCCCGGCAGCACGACCATGAGCGGCTGGTCCGGTGCCTTCGGGAGCGCGGCGCGGTAGGGCCCCTTCATCCGGTCCTCGTACGCCGTCGTCGACGCCACCGGGTACACCTGGTCCCCGCCCAGGACGAGCAGCGAGCCGCGCGGGAGCGTGCCGGACCCGTCGACCGGGACCCGGGCCGCCGCCAGGGTCGACGCCACGGAGTAGGTCGCCTCGAAGCCGTCGCCGAGGTCGGCGACGAAGTCGATCCAGATCTCCTCGGCGCCGGGGTCCGCCAGGGGCGCCCGTAGCAGACCGGCCGGGAGCGCGCCCTGTATCTCGCGCTTGTCCGAGTAGCCGGCGAACACGCCGGCCAGCCCGACCTTGACCGCCGTACGGGCGAGCTCCTTCGGGGCCAGCCAGCGCACCGGTTCCTGTGGGGTGAACCGGAGCGCCGCCGCGTGTTCGCGCAGCTCACGGACGTCCATGGCCGGCTTCCCCGTTCACAGCGGCGACCAGGGCAGGACGCCCTGCGCGTACACGTCCCACAGCTTGCCGAGGAAGAACTGCCCGAAGCGCCTCAGCGTGTTCACCCGGCCGGGGAGCGTCGCGGCTTGGACCCGGAAGGTGGTGAGCTGCTTCAGGAAGTCGGCCGGGCGGATGTGCACGGAGCCGGAGGCCACGAGCTCTGCCTCGGCCTCCTCCTCGGCGTCGACGTGACCGCGGACGATCCGCGTGCGGAGGACGGACGTGTCCTTCCAGACCCCCCTGCGGGAATCCTCGCTGACGTCCTTGTATCCGCTGAGCGTGAGCCGGTGACCGGCGCGGTCGCGGAAGAACAGGCGGTACAGCATCCGCAGGTGTTCGGGGTCGGAGTGCTCCACGAACAACCGGAAGGTCCCTCGCTCGACCGGCAGGCGTCCGCCCAGCTCCTGGCAGAGGACCTCGCCCCGGATCGAGGCCTCGTGCTCGGGGCCGGTGAGGAAGCGGTCCACTCCCCGGATGTCGATGGTCAGGTGCAGGGCCAGGTCGGCGGCTGCCCCCGTCTCCGGCGAAGAGGGCTCCTGGTCGTCGCCCCCGCCGAACGCGACGCGGCCGACCATGCGTTCGGTGAACCGGATGCGGGTGGGGTCCTCGGGGAGGTCCGGAGGGGTGCCGGGCTTCCAGGGGATCCCCTGGTCCGTGCACCAGTCGCGGGCCCGCCGGACTCCGAGTTCCACGGCTTGGGCGAAGCGGTCCCTGCTGAAGTTGACGAGGTAGTTCAGGGGGACCTCGGCGCTCAGCAGCCTGACGTCGATCGGCCTTCCGAACTCTCCCGCACCCCCTTCGCGGATGGCCGCGTTGCTGGCCTCGATCCGCCGCAGCCAGTGCTGCAGCTGACCGTTGGCTGTCGTCTCGATGATGTGGAAGTAGTTGGCGACGAAGCCGTCGCGCCAGCGGTGCCGCCGGCTGACCGTCCAGATGATCCACAGCTCGTCGCAGCCGCGCCGGATCGCCTCCTCGATGTTCCCGTCGGTCAGGTACACCGGGTCGATGTAGGTCTTCCCGTCGAGGACGACCGGAGGGAACCACATGGGCAGCGACACTCCGGCGCAGAAGCGCTCCTCGTCCATCCGGTCGGCGGTCACGGCCTCCAGTTCGTTGGAGCTGAAGTCGTATAGGTTGAAGGTGGCCTCCCGGTCGGTGGCCCGGATCCGTTCCCAGTCCAGGCCCCAGCCCGGGAAGACGCGGCGCCGGTAGCCGTCGAGCGTGAAGAGGGAACGGGCGTACGGCCCCTTGGCCAGCTCACGCCAGTTGGGGGTGACGCCCGCCAGCGGAGACAGACCGCGCCAGTTGTCCGCTATCTCGCGTCCGGACATCCCCTGGCAGTACATCGCCAGGTTGAACACACCGCCGCTGGCTCCGTCGGCGTGGTCGAACTCCAACTCCGCCTCGTCGAGCAGGACCTGGAGGACCCCCGCCTGGAAGGCGACCTTGAGTCCGCCGCCGGCGAGGATGAGGGATCTGCGCGGGGAGCCGCTGCGCGCCGCGGTGGCCTGGCCGTTCGTCATGAGGGCCTCGTCGGGTTCTGCTGGTGATCCTCGATGATGCGGTCGGCCGAACGGTCGGCCAGCGCCGCGATGGTGAGGGAGGGATTGGGGCCCACCGGCCCGGGCATCACCGAGCCGTCGGCGATCGACAGGCCCGGGTAGCCGTACACGCGCCCGAAGGGGTCCACCACGCCTTCCTGCCTGTCGCGCCCCATCGGGGCGCCGCCCACGGGGTGCACGGTGATGAGACGGTTGAGCCACCACAGGGGATTCGAGGCGTAGTGCCCGCCCAGACCGTGGGAGACGCGCTCCATGGTCTCGTTCATCTGGTCGAAGTACCGGTCGGAGGCGGCCAGGTCCCAGTCGAGGTCCAGACTGCCGTCTTGGAGGAACATCCGGCCGTTGGGGACGTCCCTGCCCATTCCGAGCAACGGCAGGGACGTGGCGGTGAACATCCCCTTGCCCATGGTGTCGCCGAGCTGCCGGCCCACCCGGCTCCGCGCCGTTCTGGTCAGCTGCGACCATCCCCGCCGCAGCAGGAACGTGCCGACCCGGTGGGAGAGGGTGAGGACGTTGTGCTCGACGAGCCAGTTGAGGAACTCCGGGTAACCGGCGTCCTCGATGTAGAAGCCCCGTCCGCTGGCACCGTTGCCCGTGCGGTCCATGAGCATCGCACTCGTGATGACCGGGCCGAAGCTCGGCTCCGTCATGCGCGGCACGGACTCTCCGGGATCGCCGTCCCGCTTCTCCCGTGACTTGAACACCAGCCCGAGGAAGTCCCCGTTCCCGGAGAAGTGGGTGCCCAGCGCGGGGCTGAGGGCCGGGAAGGCGCTGCGATTCCGCAGCAGCAGATAGGTGGTGCCGAGGGTGCCGGCGGCGAGCACCAGCCGCCTGGTCCTCAGGGTGCGCCGCCGGGGAGAAGCGAGTGGGTCCCCGTCCCCGGCGGCGCCGTGCTCGTCGTACGAGACCAGGAACCCCTCCTGGACCGGTTCGAACGAGCGGACCTCGCAGAGGGTCCGGATGTCCACCCCGAGCCGGTTCGCGGCACTGAGATAGGTGAAATCCAGACTGTTCTTGCTGCCGAAGTTGCAGCCCACGTCGCATTCACCGACGAGCCTGCACGTGTAGCGCGGGCTGTGGTGCAGGTTGTCCTCGCCGCCCTCGATGGGAGCGCCCGGCACCGGGGGGTCTCCGAAGGAGACGGCCAGCGGTGGAAGCTCCCACGGGAGACCCAGCCGCGCGGCCGCCTCCCGCATGGCCAGGGTCTTGGGCGTGTTCCGGTAGGGCTCCAGGTGGAACGGATAGCGCTGCGCGCCCATCATGGCCTCGACACGGCCGTAGTGCGGATCGAGGTCCGCACGGGTGACGGGCCAGTCCTCGTAGCCGCCCTCGAACGGTTCGTGCACGAACCAGCTTTCCGGCTTGCGGATCAGCACGTTCGCATAGATCAGGGATCCCCCGCCCAGCCCGCTGGACACCAGGGCGTCGAGTTTCGAGAAGCTCCACATGTCGTACAGCCCGTACAGCCCGGAGTCCGGATCCCAGAAGTTCTTGGCCGCCTCGTGCGGACTGCGGGGGAAGGACCCGGGCGGAAACGGCTTTCCCCGTTCCAGAAGACAGACCCGCAGGTCCGCCTCGGCCAGCCGGAACGCGGACACGGACCCGCCGAAACCCGACCCCACGACGACGGCATCGAAGACCTCCACGCTCGCCACCTCTAGCAGTCGAAGCCGGTTCCCTGACTTCCCCCGCAGGCGGCCGCCCCACGCCCGTCCCTTAAATGGTTCACCCGCGCGCGGCGACGCGCACGTCGAAGCCCCGTCCGCACGGCGGGCCGCACGGAACCCACACACCCCTGGCTCGGCGCGGCGCCGGACCAGCCCTGTTCGGCCGGCGGCGGGGCACCGTCGCGGACCCCACCTGTCCGCGATCCCCGCTAGCGTTCCGACCGTGGCCCACGAACATCGCGCCCCCGCTCCTGTCCACCCGCGCCCGTAAATGCATCGACGTCGAGGACCAGGGCCCGGCCGCCACACAGCTGCTCGGCGTGCAGGGAAGCCCCGAAGGGCCCACGTCGGCGGCGTCCCGATGACGATCGTCTACGACCGCACCAAGACCGTCGTCCGCCGCCACGTCGCCCCGGGCGAGGCGGTTCCACTGCACCCGGAAGCGGTCGGCTTTCGCCGGCCACTACGACTTCGACATCGACGTGTGGACGGTCACTCATTTCCCCAGGGCTAACTTCACGTAATTCCCCAGGTGCTGGCCTCGTCAGCGGTCGATTGCCCAAGGAGCGTCTGTGGGTGGGGCACCGGTTGTGAGGATGCGGCTGACGATCCGCATCGCTTCGGTGAGAGGGACGGTGTCCTCGTCGGGATACTCGTCGTGTTGCCCGTTCGCCAGGACGAAGCCGCTGCTCGAGCTGCTGGCTCCGGGGCTGAGGGCGTGCTCGCCGGGATCGGCCTCGTCATCGAGGAGCATGACGATCGCGCGGTCGGCGTTGCTGATGACGGCTAGCGAACGGCCGCGCGAGCTGGTCAGCCAGGTCTCGAGGTGTCCGGCTGCGATCCGTTCTTGAAGTACGTCCAGCGCCGTGGCGGCCGAAGCAGGCACGGCGCTGTCGGTGAAGACCCAGGACTCGACCATGTGCACGACTCTCTCACATAGTCTGAGTTGGCCGTTCTAGCTGGTCGGGGGCGCTTGTTCGGGCGGTAGCTGGGGCCGTTCATGATGACCTGGTGGCTGGTATTGATCAGCCGGTCCAGGAGTGACTCGGCGACGACGGGGTTGGGGAAGAGCGGATACCAGTCGCTGGGTGCCCGGTTGCTGGTGACGATCAGGGATCGGCCCTGCCGTTCGCTGACCAGCTCGTAGAGGTCGTCGGCCTGGGCCGCGGTCAGCTGACGCATGGCGAAGTCGTCCAGGATGAGGACGTCCGGGCGGACCAGCTCGCGCATCCGCTTCTCCCAGGTCCGGTCCGCGTGCCCGCCGGCCAGCTCGGCCAGGATCCGGCTGGTCTTCGCGAAGTGGACGTGGGCACCCAGGCGGATCGCCAGGTGCCCGAGGGCCTGGGCGACGTGGGTCTTTCCGACCCCGACCGGCCCGAACCGAATCACGGACTCTCCGGCATGGAGCCATCGGAGTGCGGCCAGGTCACGGATCTGGGCGGCCGGAAGCTTCGGGGAGGCGGCGAAGTCGAACTCCTCGAGAGTGACTTGCTGTTCGAACTGGGCCCGCTGGAGTCGGCGCTGGAAGGCGACGGTCTCGCGGCGGGTGATCTCGTCCTGGCAGAGGACCTGGAGGAAGTCGAGGTGTCCGAGTTCACCGCCGTGGGCCTGGGCCAGCCGGGCATCGAGCGTTTCCAGCATCCCGGAGAGCCTCAGGGCCTTTAGGGACTCGCGCAGGGCGGTGAAGACCTTCTCCCAGGTGCCGTCGGCCGCCCACTTCCGCAGCCGGTTGTGGGCGCCCTTCCATGAACCGAAGTGCTCGGGCCGGTCCATCCATGGCGTACTGGTGCGGTACTTGAACGCGATCGCGTCGATCACCTGCCGGTGATCCCGCCACCGCCCACCCCGCTACGGTGTCCGGTCCGGTAGCAACGGCTCGATGCGTGCCCAATGGGCGTCGGTCAACGACACACATCAACCAACGATCCGATGATCTGAAGAAAACGGCCTGAGGGCTTGCAGATCAGCAAGGTGATGCTTCCCGTACTGGAGCTCGTGGGGTCCCGCCCGCATCGCCGGACTCCTGGACGTGCCCGCGTCCACGGTGCACCGGGTCCTCGTCCGCTACCGGATCGCCCGCCTGACCCATCTCGACCGGGCCACCGGGGCCGTCATACGCCACTACGGACGCGCCAGGGCGAACTCGTCCACGTCGACATCAAGAAACTCGGCAACATCCCCGACGGTGGCGGCGACAAGACCCTCGGCCGCCAGGCCAGCCGCAAGAACCGCAAGAACGCCGGCTACGGCTACATCCACACCGCCGTCGACGACCACTCCCGCCTCGCCGACAGCGAGATCCTCGAAGACGGGAAGAAGGAGACCGCACCGTCTTCTGGCAGCGGGCACACGCCTACTTCACCGGCGTCGGGATCACCGTCGAACCCCGTCCTGACCGACAACGACTCCTGCTGCCGCTCCCGCATCTGGCGGGACGCCCTGATGCGCGGCCGGGCTCGCACACAAGCGAACCCGACCCTACCGGCCCCAGACCAACGGCAAGGTCGAACGCCTCAACCGCACCCTCCTCTACGAGTGGGCCTGCGCCCGCCCCTACCGGTCAGAGCAGGAACGACGCGACGCCTTCCCCCAGTTGCTGCACTCCTGCAATCACCACCGCGAACACACCACGCTCGCAGGCCAACCGTACGGATGGGTCGTACGGGCCGGGCGCCGGAGGCGTCAGTGCTTCTTCGGATCCTCGGCGTTGCGCCAGATGGTGAGGTCCACCGTGATGTAATTGCTGGCGTCCTTTGCGTCCGACTTGCCACGGTACGTCGCCACGGCGATGTGTCCCGCGTCGCTGAGCACGCAGACTTCGGAGCCGTCGGTGAGCTGGTCGAGCTTGATCTTCTCGGTGTAGCGGGTTTCCGCGCGGCAGGTCTCCAGAGAGCCCTTCTGCGCATTGTTCAGCACGACCAGCTTGCCGTTGGCGGTGCCGACTTGCTTGTCTCCGAAGAGGCTGTCGAAGTAGTAGTAGAAGTCCCCGTGGTTGTACAACACGCCGCTGCTGCCGCCCGAGGCGGGCCGGGGCGGGTTGTCGGCGAGCATGACCTGGTAATTGGCCGTGATGTTGACGCCCTGGTAGGAGGCCGGGGTGGGGTCGGGCCGCTTCTGATTCTGGGAGCCAGAGCTCGTGGGGCCGGGGCTCTCGCCGGCAGCCGCGCCGCTGTTGGTCCCGCTGCCGCGGCTGCCGCTGCTGCTGGTCTTGCCGCTCTTGGCGGATCCGTCCGGGAGCAGGGAGCCGATGACCGCGACGCCGATGACCGCGGCCACGATCGCCCCGGCGATGACCAGCCCCTTGGGTCGCGAGCTCCGGGGGGCGGCGGGTGGGTAGCCGGTCTGGTGGAGCGGCGGCGTGGGGTGACCAGGGGCCGCGTAGCCGGGCGGCGAAGTCTGGTAGCCGGGCGGGGTGGTCTGGTAGCCGGGCGGGGGTGTCGGGTGGCCGGGGGCCATCGCCGGGGCGGCCGGGGCGCTCTGCGTGGGCGCGTACGCAGGTGCCGGGGGCTGCAGCGGGTACGAGGCGGGCGCAGGTGCCGTGGCAGGGGCGGTGGCCGGCTGCGGCGGTGCAGAGAGCTCGGTCGGGGTGGGGGCGGCAGTGGGCTGGGGCGGCGGGGTCCTCTCCGGTTCGGGCAGCTGGAGGCGTTCGGTGATGGAACCGGCGACCGCCTGCGGGAGCCAGTCCTCGCCCTGGCGCAGCGGCGCGGGAGAGAGGGCGTGGCACATCTCGATGACCTGGGTGAGGGTGGGCCGGCCGGCGGGGTCGCGGCTCAGGCACCGGGTCACCAGGGGCCGCAGTTCGGCAGGCAGCGCGCTGAGGTCTGGGTCCTCGTGCACGATGCGGTACAGGATCGCGTGCGAGTTTCCGTCGCCGTAGGCGGGTGCGCCGATCGCCGCGAAAGCGATGATCTGGCCGAGGGCGAAGATGTCGGTGCCGGCGGTGACCGTCCCGGCGGAGGCCTGCTCGGGCGCCATGAACGCGGGCGTACCAACGCTGACTCCGCTGCTGGTCAGGGAGGTGGCATCGGCCGCGCGGGCGATGCCGAAGTCGATTACGCGTGGGCCGTCGGAGGCGAGGAGCACGTTCGCCGGCTTCAGGTCGCGGTGAACGATGCCCGCGGCGTGGATGACGTGCAGCGCCTCGGCGACACCGATGGTCAGCAGCAGGACGCTGCGCAGCGGCAGCCGGCCGTGCCGGGCCACGGCGTGCGCGAGGGAGGGGCCTGGCACGTAGGAGGTGGCCAGCCAAGGCTGCGCTCCCTCGGTGTCGAAGTCGATGACGGGCGCGGTGTACAGGCCCTGCACGCGCTGCGCGGCGCGTACCTCCTGCTGGAAGCGCCGCCGGAACTCGGGGTCCTCGCTGAACTCGGGCCGGATCACCTTCAGGGCCACGGGCCGTCCGCCGAGCGTGTAGGAGAGGTACACCTTGCCCATGCCGCCCGCGCCGAGCACGGCGGCCAGGCGGTAGCCGCCCACCGTGGCCGGGTCGTCCTGCCCGAGTGGTTGGAAGAGTTCGGCCGGATGTGTGCCGCTCATGAAAAAACCGTCCTCCATCAGGCAGTTCAAAGCCCGCCGACGCCCCGAAGCCAACCGGGAGAGAGTATCCGACTCCGGTCCGGCCGGCCGCGCGGATTCCGGGGCCGCCTCACCGGGCCGGAAGGGCCGGCGGCGGTGGTAAGCGACGGTGACGACCAGGATGAGGAGGTCCCGGACATGAAGGGCGGCGGGCACGGTGACCGCCTGCCGAGGGATGCGCCGTCCGCACAGTACGGGGACCCGCGCGGGCTGCGGTCGGCCGGCCGGCTCGTGACGCGGGCCGTCAGTGTTCGGCCCCTGGCTGATGCTCGGCGGTGGTTCTTCAGTGGTTTGGTGTTTCGTTTTCAGTGGGTCCTGTGGCTTGTGACCTGGTGATTTGCCGTGGTGTTGTGGTCTTGCTGAGAAGCTGTTTTCCCAAGGCAGTTGCTGCGTTTCCGCTGGTCAGGAATGAGATCGATACCTCGACGGCAGGGGTGACGTGTCGTGTCGTCTATGTGGTGGAGGTTCCGGATGCCATCGGTGATGGGGCTGCTGGAAGAGCCGTGACCAGTAAGTGTCCGGGGCCCGTCAGGGGTGCCGCGCCGGGTTCGGTGGTGCCGGTGTGGCGCGCGGAGCTCGATGTGGCCGTTCTTGCACCGGACTACCGGCGGATCATGGGCATCGTGGCCGGCGGTGGAACCCCAGTGGACTGCCGGCAGCTCGCCGCGGCGCTCGGCCTGGAGCCGGTTCCCGCGAAGGTGGAGGGTGTGCGTTCGAAAGCGGAGCGCCTGGCTGCCCGGGATGGCTGACCGAGAAGAGCTCCGGGATGTTCAGTGCCGTCGCCGGGCGAGGCGCCGGCTCATGACCGTGCTCATCGACCACAGGACCATCGCCTCGGCGCTGTTGGTGCGGGTTTCGTAGTCGCGGACCAGGCGGCGTGAGCGCATCAGCCATGCGAACGTTCGCTCCACCAGCCATCTCTTCGGCAGGACGACGAAGCGGGTGGTGTCGTCGCTGCGTTTGACCACTGTCCGAGCGATCTGCAGGACGCTGCGGGCGAAGTCGACGAGGTGGCCTGTGTATCCGCCGTCCGCCCAGACCCGCGTGATGCGCCAGTGCCGCTCGCGCAGCCAGGCCAGCAGCGTCTGCCCGGCCTCCCGGTCGGTGACGGACGCCGCCGTGACCACGACGGTCAACAGCAGGCCGAGGGTGTCCACCACGATGTGGCGCTTGCGTCCGTTGACCTTCTTGCCGCCATCGAAGCCCCTGGTCGCGGCTGGCACCGACGCAGCCGCCTTCACCGACTGAGCATCGATGTTGCCCGCCGTCGGCTCCCGATCGCGGCTGGCCGCTTCACGGATCCGGTCCCGCAGCCGGTCGTGGAACTCGGCGATCCAGCCGTTGTCGCGCCAGCGTCGGAAGAAGGCGTAGACGCGGCCCCACGCGGGGAAGTCAGCAGGCATCGATCCGCCAGGAGATACCGCCCGCGACCAGGTAGCGAACCGCGTCGACCATCTGCCGGTGGCAATAGCCCTCCGGCTGCCCGCCACGGCCCTCCAGCCATCCCGGAACCGGCAGAACGGCACGGACCTCGGCCCATTCCGCGTCCGTCATGTCCGAGGGATAGCGGGGCTCCCGGCCTGGACGATCGCCTGCATTATCGTACGTGTGAGCGAGTCGGTCACGCGACGGGGAAGACGCGTTGGACGAAGCGGCGGCCAGCACGAAAGACTGCAGCACCAGGGTCCCCTGACGCCCGGAGGGATTCGATACCCACGAGCTGTTCGGGAGACCCTGCCTTCATGGCCAGACCACCGGAGTATCACCCGGCCGGGCAACCGAACTCGAACTCACGCCCACCATGATCGATAGAACAATGCCACTCAGGCCAGAGGGGTCGTGGCCATTTGGCCTGGCACGATGATCGAGGCCATGGTGCCGGTCCGAGTACGCCCGATCCAGACCGGGGCCCCTCCTTCGGGGACGTCGAACGCGATGAGGTCGGCCTTGAACTCCTCGTTGCTGCTCTTCTCGAACCAGCCGTCGCACAGGTCCTCGGTGTCTCGGTCCGGGGCGGGCGTCGTTCCCCACGAGGCTGTGGCACGTCGGAAGTGGTGGAATGGCGCTGTCAGCGCTTCCCAGGCCTCGGCGTCGGCGATGGCTCCCGTGGCATCGCTGTCGGAGTTGAACCCAGCTGTCGCGACGCCCGCATCCCCGATGTCGTCGTTCACCCCTACACCCGCCTCCCAGACGACCACCGGGTCATCACTGACACGCAAACGGATGGCGGCACATTCCCGTCCGTCGAAGTACTTGCCGCCATGCACGTACGGCGCCTCCGTCCAAGCAGCCTCGACGCGGTAGGTACCTGGGGGGATGCGGGCCACGATCTCGCGCCCTTGGTCCTCGGACCACGGAGAGTCGACTATCAACCGACCGCTGGGGACACGGACCGTGGTGACTTCCTCCACCTCGACGACCTCGACAGCGGTCAGCGGGTCGTCGGCACGCACCCCAAGACGTGTGCCGGGCACGAAGACCGAATCCAGGAACTCCGCAACCTCCGGCTCCGCCATCAGCCGCGCATTCCCCACCCACGCCATCACGCACCCCCGCATCTCCATCAAAAACCGACGTGGCCGAACCATACGTGGTGCCAATGCACCCGACCGAGAACCCTCGTTCGACCGCCAAGCGAACCTCTCGGTACGACAACAGCTACTAAGGGCCACATTGCGAGACATCGAAGACCCTTACGGCAACCTGCGAACTCCACGCCGCCGGGAGTGGGCAAGCCACACATCGCCGTCGCTTTTGCGGTGGCGGCCTGTCGAGCCGGCTGCTCGATCTACTTCACCAGCCTCGACGACATGGTCCGCAACCTCAACGCCGCCGAGGCCGCAGGGCGCCTGACCAGCAAGCTCGGCAGCTATCTCCGGCCGGCGATCCTCGTTCCGGACGAGGTCGGCTACCAACCCCTCGCCCCCGCGGAGGCCAACCTGGTCTTCCAGATGATCTCCAAGCGCTACGAGTAGGGCTCGATCATCCTGACCTCGAACAAGACCTTCAGCAAATGGGGACAGATGTTCGGCGACGAGGTCCTGGTCACCGCCATCCTCGACCGTCTCCTCCACCACTGCGGAGTCATCTCCATCAACGGCCCCAGCTACCGTCTCAAAATCCGCCTTGCCGCCATCGAGCGAGACCGAGACAACGCAGCCTGATTCCATGCCAACGACACGCCACGGCGACCGCATCAAGCCGCCGTCCATGGCCGGCGGCCCAGTGGGCACTGCGAGCTGCCGACGAGCCTCTGAGGATGGCGAACTCTTTCGGCCCCTGGACGAGTCGGCATGCGCCAGTGTCCTGGTCGACGAGGATTGGCCAGTTTCCGCCAACCCGGATCTGACGCCCTTCCTCGTCCTTCGCGGTGGGATGCCAGGTGAAGCCGAACACGCCGGTGACGGCCGGAGTCACCCACAGGCCAAGCTCGAAGGCCCATTTATCCCATCGCTCGGTCAGGCCGCGACCGAACTCCTCCGCAAGCCGCTTTGCCTCGCTCTCCTGGAAGGACCCCTCCTACTGCAGTTCACCACAGCCAGACCTTACGAGAACAGACTCCGACCCGGTGCCGTACTTTGCGGAGCAGTCAGAGGAGTACGCCGACATGGAGCTCCCAAAGGCGTGGTCGCGCCGCTGCAGAGCAGCGGGTGCGGTGCGGCTGGGTGCGGGGGTCAGGCGAGGTTCTTCTCCAGGGCGGTGAGGTAGTTCTTGATGGGGTGGTCGCGCAGGCTGTCGCTGGCGGGGGCCAGGAGGTCGGCGGTGGCGTCCTTGACGCGGTCGGTCAGCGTGCCGAGCAGCGGCATGGAGGAGCGGGCGCGGCCGCTGGCGTCGATGTAGTGGAGGGTGTCGGCGTGGGTGTAGGCCGGCTCTGGGGGGAGCGGGGGGACGATGTCGTTGTTGTTGACGTACCGGTGGAGTCGGTCCTTGAATCCCTTGTTGCAGGAGGCGGCGAGGAGCCGGTCGCAGGTGCGGGGCTGGCCGTAGGTGTAGATGCCGTCGGCCTGCAGTCGAGGTTCCTCCAGGTACATCCGGCAGCCGGCGAGCATGGCGAGCGCGCCGCCGAGGCTGTGGCCGGTGAACCACACGCTCTGGTCGTTGTCGCGGAGCTCGGCGAGTGCGTTCTTGACCGTGGGGAAGATCGAGTCGAGGGCCTGGCCGAAGCCGTAGTGGATGTAGCCGGTGCCGGCCGGTCCGGGCCAGGGCGGGGTGCTGGCGTCGGAGAGCCAGTCGCGGATCTGGGCCGGCTCGGTGCCCCGGAATCCGGTGATGATCATCTTGTCGCTGGCGATCGTATAGGCCTGGGTGTCTTCCAGGGGGAACGGCGGCGTGAAACGTGTCTGGTGGTGCCGTACGTGCTCGAAGCCCCACTCGCGGGCCTTGGCCTCGATGGTGGATTCGTCCTTGTAGGCGAGATCGGCGGCCTGGACCATCCGGTACGCGACCTGGGGGCTGTGCTTCCTGGCGGAGTGGTCGATCATCGGAGTGGACACGGCTCTCTCCCTGTCGGGACGGGGTCGATGAGGCTGCGCGCGCGTGTCGTCCGGCCTGCCGGCGGGCAGCCAGACGTTAGCGGAGTCTGCGTACGGGACCGTGCGGGCCACGTCGGCGACGGTTCGCAGGAACGATCCCCCCTCACCCGGTCGGCCTCGACCCGATCCGCGATGCCTGACGACTCCGTTCGGTACGGGCCGCGCCCGGCTCCCACGCCGGTGGCTCACTGCTGCGGCGGATCCGAGCCGGGCGGCTGTCCCCCCCATGGGGGCTCCGCGGTGGGTCCGGCAGGTATACGGGGCGGCCAGGTGCGACCCCGGACCGAGGCAGAAAGCAGGCCACGACTACGCGGGCTGGGGCGTCCCGGTCGCGGTCCCGCGGCCTCGCGTGCCCGCAGCCCGGCTCGGCAGCCGCCGTCCAATCCCGCCCGCTACCGCGCCTCACCTGCTGCGCCGCCCGCGTCGTGGGGTGGGGCGGGTCACTCCAATGGCAGAGTCCGCCAGGCCCGTAGCCGGGCCCAGGGTGATGGTGAAGGGGATGCCTGTTCCCCGAAGGTCCGTTCGAAAGGGGATGCCGTCGTGTCATCGAAGACCGCACGTTTCGAGCCTCGCCGCGGCTACACCCATGTCCGCGTCACCCTCAGGCAGGATGCGCCTGCCACCTGGCCCGCAGAGCAGGACGCCGCGGACGATGCCGAGGTCTCCTTCGCGTTGAGCATCCCCCATGATTCCCGCACCGGCACCGTGTCCGAAGCGGACGGCCATGCTCCGGCGCGGCTGGTCGACGAACTCCTCGGCTGCGCGGCCGGTATGCCACGCGAGAGCGTCAACCGCATGCTGGCCAGCTCCGACGTCCACGAGGCCCGGCTCGGCCGGGCCGTGCGAGCCCTGCAGCAGACCCTGGGTGCTCCCGGCACGGCAGCACCCGGCATGGCGGCCCACGGTTCCTCCGCGCCCGCTCGCGCCGAGGGCACCGCGATCGACCCGGTCACCCACGACCCTGGCTGGTGACCGCCGCCCCCTTTTCCAGACCGTGGGGGCCGCAGAAGGGAACAGCAGCCATGGGCAGTACAGCGTCCCGGCCACACAGGCATCCGCGGAGGGCCGGCACCACCCCGGCGGCACTGCAACCGGCCGAAGCCGGCGCAGGAAGACAACGCGTCCTAGTCACCGACCTTGACGGGACCGCCCTGGCCGGCGACGAGGCCAGCCGCCGCCGCCTCAGACAGGCCCTGGACCACAACCCCCACATCACCGTGGTCTACGCGACCGGCCGCGCCCTCGCCTCGGTGCGGGCCCTGCTCGAGGTGGAGGTGCTGGCTCCGCGGCCGCGCTGGATCATCGCCGACGTCGGCGCGAGCATCATCGATGCCGCCACCATGTCGCACTGCCCGAACCTGGAGCGGCCACTGCGTGCCGGATGGCCGGGAGCAAGACGCGTCCGCCAGGCGATGCGCCGCTTCCCGCAGCTCATGCCGCAGGCCGTCGCGCAGGAGAGCCGGTGTTCCTACTACCTGGCCCACCAGGAGCTGACGCGAGAGATCACGGCGGCTGTGGAACAGCTGGGATGCTCCTGGACGTACTCCGCCGACCGCTACTTCGACGTCCTGCCGCCCCATGCGGGCAAGGGGCAGGCCCTGCGCCGGCTCATGCGCCGCTGCCACTGGCCCACCGGCCATCTGCTCGTGGCCGGGGACTCGCTCAACGACCTCACGCTGTTCGGCCTCGGCGCCCACGGCGTCGTCGTCGCCAACGCCGAGCCCGTCCTGGCCACGCAGCTGGCCGACGACCCGCTCATCCACCACCCGCCGCTCGACGGCGCCGCCGCAGTCCTTGAGGCCCTGCAACACCTCGGCTGGGTAGAGCGCCCCAAGCAGGTGGTGATCGGATACCACCGGCCCCCCTGGCAGCGGTACGGCGGCCGCTGGCGGCAGCCGGCCAGCCCCAACGGCATCCTGCCCACCCTGGTGTCCGCCCTGGGATCCGACACCGAAGGCCGGCTGGATGCCGTATGGGCCGCTGCCACGACCGAGGACGCCTCCACCGCGGCCACCATCCCACCCGGACTGCCACTGACCCTGCTCCCGGTGCCGGCCGACCAGTGGGCCGGATACTTCCACCGGGCCTGCAAGGAAACACTCTGGCCGGCCCTGACCGCGCAACCGCACCGCGTCCGGCACAACCCGGCCGACTGGGCCCACTACGAGGCCGTCAACACCGCCTTCGCCACACACATCAGCACCCACGCCGCGCACGGGGCAACGGTGTGGCTGCACGACTACAACCTCTGGCTCGTCCCCGGCCGCCTCAAGGAACAGCGGCCCGATCTGGCCGTGGGCCTGTTCCACCACACCCCCTTCCCCGACCCGGCAACCTTCCGCAACCTGCCCGTCGCGCAGCAGCTGTCCTCCTCGCTCGCACAGCTGGACTGGGCCGGCTTCCACACCACCGCGTTCGCCGAACACTTCCAGAACCTGCTGGCCGGCGCAGCCCGCAAACCCCGCATCGGCGTGCACCCCCTGGGCATTGACCGGCCTGCCGTCGCCGCCCTCGCCCGCTCCCGCCACCCCGCCGTCCCCGACCGGCCCGACACCATCCTCGTCCTGTCGGTGGAACGCCTCGACTACGCCAAAGCCCCCGTACAGAAAGTCCACGCCCTGGCCCAGCTCCTCGATCAGCAGCCCGACCTTCGCGGACGCCTGCAATACCGGCTCGTGTGCCCGCCCCCCGAACCGGGCATCCACGCCTACGACTCCACCCGCACCGATCTCGAACGAGCCATCAACGGCCTCAACAGCCGCCTGGGCGATAGACAGTGGCAGCCGGTCGACTACATACCCTGCACCCTTCCCTTCGAAGAGGTCATCGACCACTACCTGGCAGCCGACGTCTTCTGGGTCACCTCCCTGGCCGACGGCATGAACCTCACCGCCCAGGAATACCTCACCGCCCAGACCGCGACCGGCCGCTCAGGCGTACTGATCCTCTCCCGCCACGCCGGCGCCGCCGACCACCTCGCCGGCCACGCCCTCCTCACCGACCCCCACTCCGCCCACGACCTCGTCGACAAACTGCACACCGCCCTCACCATGACCCCCCGGCAACGACGCACACACACCATGCGCCTGGCCCAAGCCCTGACCACCCCCACCCCCGCCCAGTGGGCACGCACGATCATCGACGCCATCGCAGACACAGGCACCCCGGCGTAACCAGCGGGCTGCCCGCGCACGCCTCCGGCACGGCGCCCAGACGGCCGACGGAAACATCGACTGGCTGGTGTCGGTGGACTCCAGCATCGTCCGTGCCCACCAGCACGCGGCCGGAGCCCGAAAAAGGGGGCTCCAAAGCCCGGCCCTCGGACGGTCCCGAGGCGGACTGACCAGCAAAATTCACCTGGCCTGCGACGGCTCGGGCCGCCCGCTCGCCTTCGTGCTGACGGGCGGGAACACCAACGACTGCACCCAGTTCACCGCCGTGATGGAGGCGATACGGGTGCCCCGGATCGGGCCGGGCCGGCCCCGGGTAAGGCCCGACCACGTCATCGGCGACAAGGGCTACAGCTCGAAGGCGATCCGCGTCTGGCTGCGGCGCCGGGGCATCACGCACACCATCCCGGAGCGGTCCGACCAGGTCCGCAACCGGGCCCGGTGCGGCAGCCGGGGCGGCCGCCCGCCGACCTTCGACAAGCAGGTCTACAAGCGCCGCAACGTGGTGGAACGGTGCTTCAACCGGCTCAAGCAGTGGCGCGGAATCGCCACCAGATACGACAAGACGGCCCAGGCCTACCGAGCAGCCGTCACCCTCGCATCGCTCCTGATGTGGGCGTGACACTTTGACGACAACTCCTAGTGCGGTACATGATCGGCGACACGGACGCCGATGCCTTCGGCCTGGCCCGCTCGCCGTGGGATGCGGTGGTGGTGGCGGCCGCCGTCAAGGGCTTCTTCACCGGAACCCAGGCGGCGGGCTGCCGACACCGTCGGCGACCATGACGCGCATCGCGACCGACATGGTCGGCCGCGCGATGAACGACGGCAAGAAGGCCGACCTGACGATGCCGCTGCACCTCTACAAGCCCCAGTAGCCACCTGTCTTTAGGGCCCTGCGCCCCGGCCGGGGCCGGCGCGTGCCGTCCTCGGCCGGGCCGCGTGCTGATCGCCGTGCCCTCGATGCTCTGTGCGTATCGGGCTTCGGCACCGGTTTGCCGCCGGCGCGTTGGTCATCGCAGTGCACCGAACAAAACAGGAGAACGGGTAGTGGCTACCAAGATCACCGAAGACTGCATCAACTGCGGGGCGTGCGAGCCTGAGTGCCCCAACGAGGCGATCAAGGAGGGGGACGAGATTTACGAGATCGACCCCAATGCCTGCACGTAGTGCGTGGGCTTCTTCGACCATGAAGCGTGCCAGGCCGTGTGTCCGGTGGAGTGCTGCCTGCCGGACCTGGGCAACGTGGAGACCGAAGAAACCCTGATCAACGGGGCCTTGAAGCTGCACCCCCAGGACGTCGAGCATCGGCGCGAGGTGGAGGCGAACGACTACCCCAGCCGCTTCCGCAAGTAGCCACCACCGTGACGACGGCACCACAGGCCGAAAGCGGCTGGTGCCGCACATTCCGGGTCGGCCAGGCAGGCGGGTGCGACCGGATCACCACCCGGCCACACCCGCCCCGTGCCCTCTTTCGTCACCCTCGCCGGCCGCTGAGACCTTCCCGCGATCGTGACGTCTCGACTCCTTGGGCCTCGGGGTGTCAGGAGCTCACGGCGGCCCGGCGGGCGTGGTGCTGGCGTACGAGCGCGGCGTGCATACGCGCCACCGCGGCGCGGTCGGGCACGTGATAGACAGCCGCGTCACGCTCGTAGTTGTCGAGCATCCGCCGGTCGGCCTACGACGCAAGAGGCGTCGGATGATGGGCCACCCTGCACCTACTCCCATTCTTGAGGCGCCATGACCGACTACGTACAGGCCGTTATCGACATGCTCGGCCACCCGCAGGCCGACGGTGCCACCCCTGCTGCCTGGATGAGCCTGGAAGGCGAGCTCGGACGGTCGCTGCCTGCGGACTACAAGGCGATCGCCGATGCGTACGGGGCCCGCCAGATCAACCATCACCTCTACCTGGACCGTCCGAGGACTGGGTGGCGGGACCTGGGCGCGTGGATGCGTCGTACGTCCCAGCTGTGGTCACAGGAGAAGGCGGTGAAGGAAGGCGTGGAGTCCCCTGTCGATCCCCGTGTCGTCTTCGGCCTTCCGGAGATCACCTTCGGCACGGCCGAGGGCCTCATTCCCCTCGCGGGCACCGATCAGGGGCACATCATCTTCTTGGCGCCACAGGTCCATGGGGTGCCCGACGGGGTCGCCGTGCTGAGCAGGGAGGGTGCATGGGCCGGCTATGCGCTGCCCTTCGCCGAATGGCTGTACCGCTATCTGATCGGCGAGGAGATGTGCGGCTGGGACAGTGCGGTCTTCTACCCCGGACCTGTGCATATGGAATGCCTTTCGACGGATCCGGGACAGCAGACTCGGATCGTCTACGGCCCACCGCGAGGCATGTAGACGGGAAAGGCTCAGCCGCCTCAGGCCGGCCGGCCGTCACCCTCGGATCCAGATGAGGATGCCAGCGAGTCGGAGCGCGGCCAGACGGCACGCTGGTCACGCTGTGGTCGGCCAATGGGTCCAGTTCGCAGTGGTGGCAGGTCATCGGGTGACCTCGTAGTCGTTACATGGGCAACACCTCGGCTCCACACCCCCACCGCTGGCTCCCCTCCTCAGTGATCCTCTTTGATCCTGTTTCTCCGGAGTGAAAGAGGCAGGTCGGCAGGGGTCTTGTGACCTGGCGAAGCCTCCGTCGCTGGTGTGCTGATCTCACTCATCACATCGGCGGTGGAGGCTTCGTGCTCCCGTGTTCTGCCACGCTGGACGTCATGTACGAGCTCGTTGAGCATGTCTCTTGGCGCTTGGTGGGGTCTCGACGACGCGACCGGCCAGTGTGCCGCGCCGATGGCGGAGGACCGGGACTTCCATGCATCGCGGTAACGTTGGGTGACCCGGGGCGCGGATCGGTGAGGGGGGTCTGAGGCGGGCTTGCTGGCGACCCTCGCTCGGTGGTTGACCGCCTGGTGAGAGTCGCTTCTGGCCCGAAGCCTAGAATCGATTTGCCGGCCCGACACCGAGCTCGGGGGTACTGGACTGACCTCCGGGGCGCTCGACGGAGCCTGCGTGTGCTCAGCCGCCGGTCAACCCTCCGCTGAGAGCAGCAGCCCGACCCTTCTCGTTGATTCTTTTAAGGGTGTCGTAATACGCATGTAGGTACGTGGTGTTGTCCAGGCCCGCACATGCCGAGGGTGGCGGATCGACGGTCAGGTGATCGTCCTTTGTTGAGCTGCCCTGCTCGACGATGGCCGCGACGCACATCACCTACTGCTGCTCTGCGGACAGCGTCGGCGACGAGCTGGCCGCCGGGCTCGACGATGCGGGTGGTGGTGTGGGGGCAGGCTTCGACTCCGTGCTGGAACAGCCTGTCAGGGCCGCGCACGTCTTCCCAGGCGCAGCCCAGCCGAGACTCTGGCGCTCAAGCCGTACTCGCCAGTCTCAGCGACCGGTGGGCCGAAGCCGTCAGCGTGCAGTGCGTTGAGGGCTGCGTTGTCGAAGCCGCCCCGCCACTCGGACTTGATCGAGCAGCTCTGCCAGATGCGACCTCGACCGCCAACCCATACCCGCGCGTACGCCGCCCAGCCGACCTCCGGTGAATGACTCCCGCCCGCCGACGCTCCGCCTGTGCGCCTCCCGCTCCCGGGCCGACGCACGGCCGTCCAGGACGGCCGACTGCGGTACCGACAAGACGCCACCCCCGCTGAACGGCGCAGACGCGGCCCGCCCCGGCGCAGCTGCCGGAGGCCGCTCTCGAACCGGGTGGGCGGGGCGTCCCGCGTAATGCCGCGGACGGTGCCGGACCGGGCCGGGTGGGCGGCATGCGATCGGAATCGGCCCCACCGGTTCGGGGTGGCCGCGCGCGTCTCGCGGCGTCACGGGTGTAGCTGTGGAGCGTGGCGCGCAGGTGGCGACGTAGAGGGCCGCACCGGCAGGGAGCGGCGTTCGGCCACGGGTGCTCGGACGGGGCGGCATGCGACGTTCCTCCGCGGCGGAGTTGGGCACCCGCTTGGTGCCCAGTGATCACCTCCTGAGGAGAGCCCGGATGACCAAGGTCCTCGTCCTGCACAGCGTCAGCATCGTGAGGTCGGCCCTCGCCGCTCTGCTGAGATCCGAAGGCGGCTTCGACGTCACCTGTGCCGGCTGGCGGACCTGCGCACGGCGGGGTGACTCCTTACGCCCGGACGTGACGGTCGTCGACCTCGACTGTCCGGGCGCGTCGGCCGCCCTCGAGGCCGGCACCGCCACCGGCTCCGCCGGTCCGCTGCCCGAGCTGCCGCCTCCGCTGCTGGTGCTGGCCACGCCGGGGGCGCCCGGCTCGCTGCGGCGGGGCGTCCGGGCCGAGGCCCGCGGCTACGTGGACAAGGACGGGTCGCCCGGTCGGCTGGTCCGGGCGGTGCGCAAGGTCGCCGCCGGGGAGCGGTTCGTCGACGCCTCCCTGGCGTCGGCCCTCCTCGACGCCGACGACGTGCCGCTGAGCCCGCGCGAACTGAGCGTGCTGGCCCGAGCCGCCGAGGGCGACTCCGTCGCGGAGATCGCGCACGCCCTGCACCTCGCCAGCGGCACGGTGCGCAACTACATGGCCGCCGTTAAGCGCAAGACCGGCGCCCGCAACCGGATAGACGCGATCCGGATCTCCCGGCAGGCCGGCTGGGTCTGAGGCGTCGGGGCCAAAGGCACCGGCCCGTTCACCCCTGCGCGTCCCACCCTCCCACGAGGTCGCGGTAGAGGGGCGAGCGGGCCGGGAGGTCGGCGTGCGTGCCGTGGACCGCGCGGGTGCCGTCGAGGACGAGGACCCGGTCGGCGCGGGCAGCCGAGGAGATGCGGTGGGCCACCACGACGAGGGTTCCCGGGCGTCGGGCGAGCGCCCGTTCGGCGCGCTCCTCGGCCTCCGGGTCGAGGTGGCAGGTGGCCTCGTCGAGCAGCAGCAGCGGCGCGGGGGAGAGGTAAGCGGCCGCGAGGGCCAGCTGCTGGCGCTCGCCCTGGGACAGCCGGGACGGGTCGACCGGCGCGTCCGGGCCTCCCAGCCGGTCCACCAGCCCGTCCACGCCGAGGGCGGACAGGGCGTGTTCCAGCCGCTCGTCCGGCACCGGCCCCGGGGACAGGTGGCCGAGGTACTCCCGGACGGAGCCCGTGAAGACGTAGGCCTGCTGCGGCAGCAGGGTCCGCCGGGGGTCCGGGCCCCGGGCGGGACGGCGGCCGGCCGGGGCACCGGCCAGCAGTACGGTGCCCCGGTCGGGTGGCAGGAGCCCCGCCAGGAGCGCGGTGACGGTGGACTTGCCGATGCCGCTCGGTCCGACGACGGCGAGGTGCTCCCCCTCGCGCAGGACCAGGTCCAGGCCGTCGACCACCGGCTGGGCGTGGGGGCCGTACGCGAAGCGCACCCGGCGCAGCTCGGCCGCGGGAACCGGGACGCCGGCCGCCGGCCCCGGACCGGGCTCCCGCACTCCCGGCGACGGCTGAGGCGGTTCCGTACGGGGGGCGGGCTCCGGCCCGCGGGCCGGCCGGGGCGGGCAGAACCGGTCCAGCACCACCAGGAGGCGGGTCCCCGCGGCGCCGAGGGCGCCCATCAGGGCGTCGAGCGCGGGCAGCAGCGACTGGACCAGGTAGGTGAGGGCGGCGGCCAGCGCGCCCGCGCTCAGCCCGCGCCCGATCAGCCAGGGCGCCGCCAGCAGCAGCACGACGACGGGCAAGCGGCCCGCCACCCCGAGGGCCGTCGTGCGCACGGCGGCCCAGCGGGCGAGCCGCCGGGTCAGCCGTTCCTGGTCGGCGATCAACGACTCCAGGCGGCTGCCCGCCTCGGCCCCGCCTCCGCAGGCGACCACGTCGCGCAGGCCCGCCGCGAGCTCGCCGGCCCGCGCGGCCAAGGCCTCGTCGGTGTCCAGTACCCCCCTCTGCACCCGCGCCATGGGGCGCAGGGTGACCAGGAAGCCGACCGTCCCCACCAGCAGCGGCGGCAGGACGAACAACAGCAGCACCGGCGCGAGCGCGGCCATCCCGGCCAGTGCGCCCGCCGCGGTGAAGACGAAGGAACGGGCGACGAGGACCAGCCCCGCGAAGGAGTCACGGGCCATCTCGGTCTGCAGGGTGAGGCGGGAAACGGCCCCGGAACGGGCGGCCCGCGCCGGATCGGCGGCGGCGCCCTCCAGCGCCTGCCGTACGGCCCGGCGGACCAGACCGTCCCGCAGCGGTTCGACGAGGTCCGCCAGCCCCGCGAACACCCTCCGCAGGGCCAGCCCGCCCAGGAGGGCGCCGGCCCCGGCGACGGCGAGCCAGCCCAGGCCCGTTGCGGGCCGGGCGGCCAGGAAGCCGTCGTCGAGGGCGCGGGCCACCGCGTAGCCGCCGAGGAAGGTGTGGGCGGACTCCAGCAGGGACCACAGGGCGAGGGTGCCCAGCGTCCGGGCCCGCCCGCGTAGGAAGCGCCGTCCCTCGGCTCCGACCCGCCCCCAGGCGCCGTGCCCGTTCACCGCACCGCCTCCCGCGCCATCGGCCCGCCGTCCGGCCTGTCGGCCCGCTCGCCGGCGGGCTCCCCGCCGGCCCCGAACACCGCGCGGTAGGCGGGGTCGCGCCACAGCCCGGCGTGCGTCCCGGTCGCCCGCACCCTGCCCTCCTCCAGCCATACGACGAGGTCGGCGCGGGCGGCCGTGGAAGCGCGGTGGGTGACGACGAGGCGCGTCCCGGCCCGCACGCCATGCGCCAGGGCCCGCTCCACCTGGCGGGCGGTGACGGTGTCCAGGCTGGAGGTGGCGTCATCCAGCACGAGCAGGCGGCCCGCGTGGCAGAACGCCCGCGCCAGACCGAGCCGTTGCAGTTCCCCGCCGGACATCGGGGCCTCGTCGAGCGGCGTCCGGTAGCCGTCGGGCAGGCGGCGTACGAACGGGTCGGCGCCGGCTGCCTGGGCGGCGGCCCGCACGGCGTCCGGTCCGGGCTCCGGCGGCGCGCCGAACGCGATGGCCGCGCCGACGCTGTCCCCGAACAACGCCGGCCGCTCGAAGGCGTGGCCCACCTCCCGGCGCAGCGCTCCCGCGGTGAGTTCCTCGAGCGGGGTGCCGTCCAGCAGCACCTGGCCCGCGTCACAGGCGGTCAGGCGTCCGGCGACGGCGGCCAGCAGCGTCTTGCCGGAGCCCGAGCGCCCCACCACCGCGGTGGTGGCGCCGCCCGGTATCCGCAGGTCGACGTCGTGCAGGACGGTCCTGCCCGCCCGCTCGACGCGCACCCCGCGCAGTTCCAGGGCCCCCGGGCCGGCGGGGACCTGCCGCCGCTCGCCCTGCGGGAGCTCGGGCAGGTCGAGGAGGGCGGCCGTGCGGCGGGCTGCGGCCCGGCCTCGCACCACCATGGACAGCCGGCCCGTGACGGCGCCGACGCCGGCGGCGAGGCCCGCGTAGCGGACGGCGGCGAGCAGGCCGCCGACGCCGAGCGCCCCGGCCGCGAGCCGAAGGCCGCCCACCGCGAGGACCACGTACAGCAGGACAGGCATCAGCGTGCCGGTACGCGCGGTGGCCGCGCCGTAGATCCGCCACATCCTCCGCCCCTCGCGGCCCAGTTCGGGCAGGTGCGCGAGGACCCGGGCGGCCTCCCGCTCCGCGGTGCCGGCCGCGGCGATGGTGCGGGCGCCGGCCAGGGCCTCGGCGAGGCGTCCGGCCATGGCGAGCTGCAGCTCCTGGTACCGGCCGACGCTGGCCCCCGACGCGCGCGCGAACGTCCGCAGCAGCAGGGCCAGCAAGGGGAGTCCGACCAGGAAGGCCACGCCGGTCCAGACGTCGACGAGGAACAGGGCCGCCAGTCCGCCGAGCGGCGGCAGCAGGGCCGTCGCGGTCGTGGCGACGGCCGCGGGAACGGTTCCGGCGCCGGCGGCGTGGGCCGTGAGCCGGGCCGAGACCTCCCCGGGGGCGTGGCGCTGCGCGTGGTGCGGCGCGG
>NZ_JBEZVK010000049.1:0-50867 GCF_040636955.1 Streptomyces sp. NPDC032472 | reverse complement strand
GCCTGGACTACATGAACTCCCGCTACGGCTCCCCGGTCGGCGCCTGGAACTTCTGGCAGGCCCACCACTGGTACTAAGCCACCAGTGAGCTGAACAGCGCTATCGACGGCCCCGGTGGCCGGCCTCACCAGGCCGGCCCCGGGGCCTTCGGCCTTGGCCTCGAAGGCCGGCGGCTCGGCGCAGCCCCGGTGCGGGTGTCAGGCTTCCCCGCGAAGGCGGCGTGCGGTGGCGATGTCGTCCTCGAGGGCGCTCAAGCGGGGGAGTGGTTCCCGACCGGCGTCCAGGACGCAGACGTGGAGCCGGTCGCCGGCGCGTGGCGGGGCCACGTCCGCGTCCCGCCACGAGGGGTGCTTGACCTGGTCGATGAACCCGAAGACGCCCTCCGCCCCGTCGACCTCTACCTTCACCCCCACTAGGGCGGCCGCCACGACCGTCACGTCGAGTTCCTCGTGGTCACGGAGCATCGGTTGGGGCCTCCAGGGATCTCCACCTGCTTGGCCATGCCGTCGGCGAAGATCGGCCTGGTGGGTCCGACGTGCTCGGACGAAGGAGATGTTGCCATCCCCAGAGGGACCTGCGCCGATGTCGCTCCACGGTGGAGTTCGTGCTGGGAGTGGGCGCCCTTCGGTGTCCGGTAGCCGCGTAGTCCGGGCCAGACCCAGCGAGATCCCTCCACGCGTGCGGCTTCGCCCGCGACGAGGTCGGGGACGGGATGCGCGCGGCACTCTCGGGCGTGGTGCGGCGGACACAGAGGCGGAGAGGGGCTTGCCGGCCTGGGGGCGCGAGGAATTTATTGAACGTGTTCAGTCCGTCGGGCAGAATGGAGCCACGCCGTCGGCCGAGAGGCGGACGCGTTCATTTCGCCGTGCCACGCGGGGGGTTGGCCGTGCATCAGAAGAGGTCGTACGGCCGGATGCTGCTGGTTTCGGCGCTGGTGGGTTGCCTGGAGGTGGCGCTCGCCGTCGTGGTGGTCCTGCTGTACGTCCGGACGCAGCCGCCGCCGGACACTCCGGTCGACCATGCCGCTCTGCTGGGGGGTTTGCTCTCGTTCGGTGTGATCGTCGGCGTGATCGCGTTCCTGCTGTCCTTGGTCTTCGTGCTGCCGGCGGTGGCGTTGGCCGATCTGCTCGGCCGTCGGATCGGCGGGCGGGAGGCGTGGTGGTGGGTGCCGCCGGCGGTGGCGGCCCTGGTGGCACCGCCGATCCTGGCCTTCGCGGCGTACAACCACGTGGAAGCGCGTCCCGTCCTCATCTTCTGGGCGGCGGCAACGACCGCCCTCTCGGTGGGCGCCCTGGTTGCCCGGCCCCGGCGCCCGGGACTGGTCCGGCAAGTGGCCCTGTGGGGCGCAGGGGTGGTGGCGGGAACGGGCCTCTTCGGCGCACTCGGGCTCACCGTCGGCCTGTTGCCCGCCTACGAGCCGCCGGCGATCGGTCCGGCGACCATGGCCGGCACCTGGATCGACCACACGAGCGGAACGCTGGAGTTCACCCCGGACGGCCGGGTCACCGCCTCCGGAGTAGGTGAGCACGCCCCCGATGACCACCCCAGCGGCCCGTCGCGGCGGTGCTCGGGCTCCGGCACCTGGTCGTACGAGCCGGGGAGGGACGTCTGGACCCAGGAAGTCCGCATCCGCGTCCCCGGGTGTTCCCGGCAGGCGTGGAGCGTCGGCGGCACCGACCGGAATCCGCGGCTCCTCCAGCACGTCGGTCACCCGGGTTCCGGGAAGCTGTATCAGCTGCGGAAGGTCGTCAGCGGTTCCTGACGCCGGAGCGCTGCTTCACCCGGCGGTGTGAGAGGCAGGCCCGGCCGCGACGGCGGCTTCGGGTTTCGCGGGCGGTGCGGCACGCCGGGCGGCATTGGCCTCCAGCGCCGGCGCCCGCCCCGTCCTCAGGCGCCGCCCGTGAGCCGGAGCACCGCGATGCCCGCAGCACGGTGATGCTCGCGGTGATGCGGCGGTGGCCGAGGCGTTCGCGGAACACGACCGCGCCGATCAGTGCTCCGAAGACGATGCTGGTCTCCCGCAGGGCGGCGATGGTGGAGAGGTCGCCGCGGGACTGTGCCCAGACGACGAGCCCGTACGCCAGCAGCGAGAGCAGTCCGCCGGCCAGGCCGCGTCCCCACAGCGGCCGCAGCACGGTGAGCAGCGCGGGACCCCGGCGGGCCCGGGCGACGATCGGGAGGACGAGTCCCTCGCAGAGGAAGAGCCAGGCGATGCAGCCGAAGACGCTGCCGGAGACGCGGACGCCGGTGCCTTCGACCAGGGTGTAGGAGGCGGTCATCACTCCGGTACCGAGCGCGGCGGCCGGCGCGGGCAGTTGGGTGCGGCCGGGGATGCCGAGGGCGAGGGCGAGGCCGGCCAGGCCGCAGGCGACCACCGCGATGCCGAGCGCCTGACCGGCCGCCAGGGCATGGCCGAGGAGGGTGGTGGAGACCAGGGCCACCACGAGGGGTGAGTGAGGTGCCGCGGGCGGTGGGGTACATCTGGCCGAAGCCGCCGAGCTGGTACGCGCGCAGGAGCAGGAGTTGGTAGGCGGCCTGCAGCGCGGCGGAGGCGGCGACGTACGGCCAGGCCGCCGGATCGGGCAGCGGGTCCTCCGTCGTACGGGCCTGCCGGCGGCTGGGGTTCCGGGGGTACCAGGAGCTGAAGATCGCCGCGGCCCGGCAGGCCCCGGCCCAGGCTCCCTTCCGGGACCGGGACCCGGCCGCCCGAGCCCTGGCCGACACGGTCCGCGCCGCCCGGGAGGCGCTGGACGCGGTGGCGGCGACGGTGACTCCGGAGCGGCTGCGCACGGCGGCCGGACTGATCGACGCGGCGCCCCGGGTCCGGGTGCTCGGCGCGGGACTGTCCGGCGCGGTCGCGCTGGACACCGCCTACCGGCTGCGCGCGCTGGGCTGCGCGGTCGACGCGCCGGCCGACCCGCTGACCGCGCAGCTGGCCGCCTCGCAAGCTGACATCCGCCGGAGCCTGCCTGGCCATCAGCCATACGGGCGCCACGCGCACACGGTGCACGCCGCCCGAGGGGCGCGGCGGGCCGGAGCCAAGGTCAACGCCCTCACGAGCTACGCCCGCTCGCCGCTCAGCGAGTCCAGCGACTGCACGCTGGTGGCCGGCGGCCAGGACCTGGTGTTCGGACTCGAAACCGTCGCCAGCCGGCTGGCCCACCTCACCGTGGTGGACGCCCTCACCCTCACCCTGCTGGGGCTGCGCGGGGCGCCGGCCGAAGCGGCGCTGCGGATGTCGGCCGACGTCACCGTCGACCACTCCTACTGACGGCGCCCGCGCAGCGGGTGCGGCCGTGCTGACCCGACGGTGGCCGGTGCACAGATGGGATGAATCGGCCCGGCCGTTGTGGGGAATCCACTCGCCATGACCGACAACGCCAAGGCCGTAGGCACCGCACAGGGCCACGACGACTCCACCCGCCGCTACTACGAGACCGGTGACGTCGACGCCTTCTACGACGCCGTCTGGGGCGGCGAAGACATCCACATCGGCGTGTACGCCCACGCACAGGAGGCAATCGCAGACGCCTCGCACCGCACGGTGGAGCACGCCGCGGACCGGGTCGCGGATCTGCTGGGCCCGGAGGCCACCGTGCTCGACCTCGGTTCGGGGTACGGCGGCTCGGCCCGTGCGCTCGCCGAGCGCTTCGGCTGCCGCGTGGTGGCCCTGGACCTCAGCGAGGCCCACAACCGGCGCCACCGCGCGGCCAACGCCCGACGGGGGCTGGACCACCTGATCGAGGTCGAAGCAGGCTCCCTCAACCACCTGCCCTACGCGGCGGAGCGCTTCGACGTCGTGTGGTCCCTGGAAGTCCTGTGCCACGTGACCGACCGCGGCCAGGCCCTGGGCGAAGCGGTACGTGTCCTCAAACCGGGCGGTGCCCTGGTCTTCTCGGACATCATGGCTGCCGAGACGACCCCGGCCGAGGCCCTGAGGCCCGCGCTGTCCCGTCTGGGCGTGGAGACCCTGGCAACCCCGTCGTTCTACCTGGAGCAGCTGTCCGGCCTGGGCATGAAGACCGACTTCGCCGACCTCACCCCTCACCTCGTCACCCACTACGCGCGCCTCGACGAGGAGGTGCGCCACCGTGCCGGCGAGCTGCGCGGCACCATCAGCACCGCCTACCTCGACGACCTGCTGGCCAACCTGCCGCTGTGGGCGGACGTCACCCGGCGGCAACTGCTTCGCTGGGGCCTCTTCCACGCCCGCCGCACCTGATCCTCAGCTGGTGCCGGCCCCCGGGGCGGCGCTGTCGGGGATCCAGGAGCCGTGGAGTCCGGCGCTCACCCGGTGCGGCAGGTGGACGGTGGCGATGCGGTCGAGGCCGGACGCATCGAGGACCAGCAGGTGCGAGGCGTCCTGCTTGAGGTCGGAGACGACCGTCAGTAGGTAGCCGTCATCCTCGCCGCCTGCTCCGGCTCCGGCTCCGGCCCCGGAGCCGGCTGCGGGGACGAACACCGCTTCGCCGGGCATGCGCGCGTCGCCCACCTGGTGGATGCGGCGGGCGCCGGTGGTGCGGTCGTACTTGACGATGCCGTAGCCGCCGAAGCCCTTCTCGTCGGGGAAGGCGACGGCGTACTGGTAGCGGTTCTCGGCACCCAGGTAGTCCTCGTTGAGGGTCGGGAACTCCACCGCCAGGTCGTCGGTGATCTGCTCGTCGACGGTACCGGAGGCCATGTCGACGACCCAGCGGCGCGTGTACGAGCGGGAGACGGGCTCGGTACCCCGCCCGGGTGCGCCGACCCACCAGTTCCAGGACAGCCGGAACCCCTCGCGGTCCACGGTGGGGCCTTCCAGGACGATGCGGCCCTGGCCGTCTTCGTAGGCGTTGGCGACGTGGAGCATGTTGCCCGGTTCGATGGAGAACCAGCGGATGCGGCCGGCGCCGTCCTCACCACGCGGCATGACGCCGATGCGGGAGAGCTGCCGGTCGCTCCATCCGTACGGGATGCCGGACGGCTCGGTCGGGTCGAAGGTGACGTTGCCCTCGACGAAGACCACGTGGCGGCGCGTGAGGGCGAAGTCGTGCTTGAGGGAGGCGCTCGCTCCCGGGATCTCGGCGCTGTGGACGATGTCGCCCTTGGCGTCGGCGACGTAGTACGTCAGGAACGGAGGGAAGGGCGAGGACCCGAAGAAGTGCAGTTCGCCCGTGAGGGGGTCCTCCTTGGGGTGTGCGGTCATCGCGGTGCGCAGCCTGCCCTGGAAGTCGTACGCGCCGACCGTCTCCAGCTCCGGGGTGAGCTCGAAGGGAAGGTTGGCCTCGCACAGGGCGAGGAGGCGCCCGGCGTGTTCGATGACGTGGGTGCCGGCGGCGCTGGCGGTCAGATCGGGGCCGTGCTCGGTCATGTAGGGGGCGCCGTCGAGTGCGGGGGTGTGGACCCAGCGGTTGCGGTACCACTCCGCGCGGCCGTCGCACAGCCGGATTCCGTGGACCATGCCGCTGCCCTTGAACCAGTGCGTCGGGGTGACGCCCGGCTTGGGGTTGTGGCCGTTGCGGAGCAGCCGGCCGGTCAGCTCCGGGGGCAGGGAGCCCTCCACGGTCAGTGCGGTGGCGGTGACCTCCTCGGCAACGGGGGTGTAGTGACCCTTCAGGTAAGGCTTGTCAGCGGTCATGGCAGGAACCTCTTTCCCGGGACTGTGTACGTGCAAGGTCCATGCCGCACACACTGGTACCGGGCGCTGTCCACTCTCCAGGCCGGACAGAGGCGATGACTGTCCACTCCTGTCCGCACCTGTCCACCCGTCACGCGACTCGCGGGTCCTACCGCGGGCCGCCGTGCAGCTCCCGGTGCCACAGTGCCTCGCACAGCAGGTCCAGGCCCTGCCTGACGTGACGCCGGTACGTACCGTACGGAAGGCCAAGGCGCCGGGCGGCGGCCTCCTGGGTGGGAGCCCCGGAGAAGTAGCCCGCCGTCAGGGCCTCACGGGCGCGCACGCCCCGCGGGTCGGCGGCGAGATCGTCGACCGCCCGGCGCAGCAGGGCGCGCAGCTCTTCGCCCGGGTCGGCCAGGTCGGCCGCGAGACGGGCGCGAACTAGTGCACAGGCGGCGAAGGCGCCCGCGTCCCGCCAGTGCGACAGCGCCTCGCGTACGGCTTGGTCGAACGCGGTCCGCGAGAAGCCCGACGGCCCGGACGGGGCGGGCACGTCGGTGGCGGTGATGAGGTGGCGCAGCCAGCTCTCCACGGGCACCTGGCGCCAGTCGTTACCGAACAGCGCGTACGTGTGCGCCCCCACCCGCGGTCGCGCACCGGCGTCGTGCATGATCCCCTTGAAGCGCTCGGCCCAGGCATCGGCGTCCCGGTAGACGACGAAGCCGTGTGCGCGGCCCCGGGCCCGGGCGGCTTCCGCCTGGGCCCGGGAGTTGCTCAGGTCGATGACCCGCGAGGGGACCTGGTAGTGCTGCGGGTAGACCGAGAAGCGGGTCATGCCGATGTGCTCGCCGGCCCTCACCGGTGTGGTGGCATCGGTGTGCGCCCACGCGGCCGCCACCACCGGATCGGTGGCCATGTCCTGCGGGTCCGGCGGAGCCGGCAGGACGAGCCGGGCCGTGAAGGCCACGCGGCAGCCCGTGGCGACACTGCGGAACACGCTGAACGCCTGCGGCTGGCGCTCCAGCCAGTAGCGCACCAGAGCCGCGGACTCGGCTCCCTCGGTCTCCTCGGCCATGCGCAGGACGGCCTCGGTGTCATCCGGGTGGAGCGGACGTTCGTGCACCTCGTTTTCCCGGGACCACACGCGCAGCCGCGCCAGACTCTCCAGCTCGCGGAAGAGGTAGAAGATCTCGTCGGTGACGACCCACACCCGCTCCTCGGGCGCCTCGCGCAGCAGGCGCAGGTATTCCTCCGCCAGCCGCTGCCGCATCGCCGTGAAGGCGTTGGGCGCCCGCCAGCGCAGGTCGGCGGCGAGGGTCTCGCGCGCGGCGTCGTGCGGGTAGAGCCCGCGCGGCGTGGACTCGATGAACGGCAGGTCCCTCAGCCAGCCGAACAGCAGCGGAGCATCCTCCTCGGGCAGGACGGCGGCGAGCAGCTCCTCGGAGGTCGAAGACGCCTGTGCCACGACCTCCAGTGCGCGGCGGTGGGCCGCCGTCGGCACCTCTCCGATCAGCCCCGCCAGCAAGGTCCGCAACACGTCGGCCGAGGGCGCCCATATCTCCTCGCCACTCCAGCCCGTCGCTGCTGCTGCGGCCGCGAGGGACAGTGCCAGCGGGTTCCCCCCGGCGAAGCGGAGCACCCGCTCCCGCAGCGCGGACGGGGTCCGCGCCCCGGCCAGCAGGCTCCGGGACTGCTCATCGGAGAACGGCTCCAGCTCACGGACGTACAAGACCCCGGCCCAGGCGGGATCGGCGGTCCACTGCGGCTGAGGCGCAAGCCGGCCGGCCAGGACCACCAGGGTGTCGTCGGCGGCACGGGGCAGGAAGCGCTGCCACAGCCAGCTCTCCAGCCACTGGCAGTGCTCGAAGGAGTCGACGAACAACACCGCGCCGGCCACATCCAGGAACGGTCCGGCCGCACGCTCGAAATCGGCCGGGTCCCGGCTGACGAAACGGCCGTCCAGTTCCAGGAGCAGCCGGCCCTGCGCACGGGCCGCGTCCGCCAGGCACCGCAGCAGCGACGACTTCCCGATACCGCCCGGTCCGTACAGGTAGAACGCGAAGGGCGCCTGCGGGTCTCCTGCCAACGCTTGGCCGAATCGGGCAAGTTCCTCCTCCCGGCCGATGAAGGCACGCTCCCGCGCCCTGCTCAGCCGCTCTCCCACGGACGCCACGCCGGCTCCCCTCCCTGGTCGGTCGCCGGGCGGCACCCTGCCCGCTGCGCCGTCCCGGCCGGAGTGCAAGACGCGCATTTCTCACCGCAGGTTGTCGCGGACGACGGAGCGGGGTAGTCGGCCGAGTGCTCCGCCCAGCCGACGTATCACCGAAGACAGCTACGGCAGCTGGCAGGACGAGTGGCCGGCCACGGCCGACCGGGTGGCCGCCGAGGCCGCACGGGCCCTGGACGCGGGCCACCCGGTGAGTGCCCGGGACGGCTTCCTGCGGGCCTCGAACTACTACCGGTCTGCCGAGTTCTTCCCGCACGGTCGTCCCTGCGATCCACGGCACGAGCACGCCTACGCGCGCTCCGCGGACTGCTTCCGGTCTGCGGCCGCCCTCTTCAGCCCCCCGGATGGAACCGGTCGAGATCCCGTACGAGGGCACCACACTGCCCGGCTACCTCTACCGGGCCGGTACCTCCGGGGAGCCCCGCCCCACCGTGGTCATGCACAACGGCTTCGACGGCGGTGTCCGGCCCTGATCTGCGAAGCGGCCGAGGACCTGTTCTTCGCCGGACAGGCCAGGCAGCTCTACGACGACCTCACCTGCCCCAAGACGTTCCTGGAGTTCACGGAGGAGGAGGGCGCCGACGCCCACCGCCAGGCCGGAGCCCAGCGGCTGGCCCCGGCCCGGATCTACGACTGGCTGGACGACACGCTCGGAGCGACCCCGCTGCGGGGGTGGATCCGATGGATCACGACTGGAAGACCGCGGTGAGATCCGTGATCACGCCGTTCTTGTTCACCGTCGCATGGAAGAGGTTGCCCCCGCAGGTGTACGGCTTGCTCGGCTGTTCCCCCGTCTTGCACGCCTTGACCACTTCCCGCAACGTCGCGACCGAGGCCGGCGCGGCCTGCCACGTGCCCTGCGTCGCCTTCTCGTCGTACGTCAGCAGGTGGATCTTGGCGTCAGGAGCGAGGTAATACGGGCCGAGGGGGAGGTTGACCTCGAAGTATCCGTCGTTGTCCACCCCGGGGCCGCACTTGAGTTCCGGCTCGGTGGCGCCCAGCACGTTGAAACCGCCCTGCTTCTGCTCCTCGACACCGGCAATGCTGATGACGGTGCGCACTGCCGGGTCGAGCAGCGTCTCCCGGTCCTTGCAGAAGTCGGCGGGCGTCCGCACCTTCACGTCGCGTGGCGCGGCGGGAGTTTCGGGGAACGTGGGGGAGGGGCTGGGCGTGGGAGCGGACGCAGACTGGGCGGATGCCGTGGCAGTGGCCGCGGCCGTCTTCTGCGGCGCCTCGGGGGCTGCGGCCGGGGCGGCGCCCTTACCGTTACCGCTGCCGCACGCCGTCGCGGAAAGGACGGCCAGCGCGGTGAGGGTGACCGCGAGATGCGATCGCGATCGCCTCCGCGTGTGCCGCTGCCCTGCCTCCTGTGTGTCCGCCTGCATGGTCCATCCCCCCGGGTCCTCTGTGATTTCAACGGGAAGCTAACACGCGTGTGCGGTCGGGTGAGGCCGGTGTGGAAACCGTGGCGCACACCGGCTGCTCACGCCTGCAGTTTGACGACTGGTCAGTTGACCGAAATCCACTGCCACAAAGGGAGTTTGGGGGCAGCGATCGGGGACAGACGAGCCTGTGACGGTGGTACGTCTCGCCAGACCGGCGACCGTCGCGGCTGGCGGCCGTAGGCGGTACCCCTTTCTCCCCCTGGGGGTACCGTCTGCGGGCCACCGACACGGCACCGCTCCGTCGTCCCGTCGCAGGCACAGCCCACGGCCGCGTCCATGCCTCCCCGCAGACCCGGCCCGGTCAAGCCCCCGGCGACCACTGACCACACAGCGGTCCCCGGGCTTGTCGGCGGGACGACGACCGTCCCGCCGGAGCCGGTCGGGGCACGACCAGGCCGTGGCCCGGACGGAGGAGGAGGATGATGATGACGACGAGGTCACGCGGTCCGGCGCGTCGGGGCGGGGGCGTCGTCGTAGAGGGCCTCGACCCAGTTGTCCTGGTACACCGTGTCCAGGTAGCGCTCGCCGAGGTCGGGCGCGATGGCGACCGCCGTGACGGAGGGGTCGTCGTGCCGGGCCAGCCACTGCGCGGCGCCACTGACCACCGTTCCCGTCGAGCCTCCGAAGAGGAAGCCCCGGCGGGCCAGTTGGCGGCAGCTGCGTATGGTGTCGGCCTCCTCCACCAGCACCGCCTCGTCGACGTAGGACTCGTCGAGCAGGGGCGGGCGGACGCCCATGCCCAGGCCGGGGATCATACGGCGGCCGGACGGGCCGCCGAACGTCACCGACCCGACGCTGTCCACCGCGACGATGCGCACCGGCCTGTGCCAGTGCCTGAAGTAGCGGGCGCACCCCATCAGGGTCCCTGTCGTCCCCGCGCCGACGAACAGGACGTCCAGCTTCGGGAATCCCCGGGCGATCGCGGGGGCCGTACTGCGGTAGTGCGCACGCCAGTTGGCCGGGTTGGTGTACTGGCTGAGCCAGACCCAGCGGCTGTCGGACGCGCACAGCTCGCGTACGTAGGCCAGGCGCGCCGCCAGGTAGGTTCCGTGGGGCTCCGGGTCGGTGATGACGTGGACCTGGCTGCCCAGGGCCTCCATCATCAGTCTGGTCGCCAGGTTGCACCGGGAGTCCGTCACGCACAGGAACTTGTAGCCCTTGCTCGCCGCGATCACGCTGAGGGCGACGCCGAGGTTCCCCGACGAGGACTCGACTATGGCGGACCGCGGGGTCAGGACGCCCTCCTGTTCGGCTGCTTCCACCATGGCGGCCGCGGCCTTGAGCTTGACCGAGCCGGCGAAGTTGAACCCTTCGCACTTCAGGAACAGCCGACAGCCGAGAACGGGTCGGAGGTCAACGTAGAGGTCTTCCTCGTTGAAGGCATACGGAGCGGAAATGACGGGCACGTCGGCCTCCTCGTGGCCTGTCCTTCGGGTGGTACGTGCGGGGGAGGGCTGAAGGGATCCGGTTCATCCGTAGCGGGTCACCTCGTGGTAGAAGCCGTCGACGGTCTGCAGCTCCCCCGCTGCGGCGACCCCGTCGTAGACGTACTTGCCTACGGCCAGGTCCAGGATCCCGAGGCCGAACGGCGAGAACACCACGGGCCGGTCCGGCGGCAGCTGGACGCGGCCGGCCATGACGTCGTCCAGGGTTCCGTGCAGGAACCGGTGGTTCCCGGTGAGCTGCTCGGTCAGGTTCGCGGAGGTGCCCGCGCGCAGGCTGTGGTCGATGTCGTCCACGATGTTGGTGGCGGCGAGGAAGACCTCGGGGGCGAGGTCCCTCAGCGAGATGTGCAGCACCAGCGGGCAGTGGTCGAACCAGGTCGGGTCCTCGACGTGCGGCTCGCCGGCGACGGTCGCGAAGACCACCAGATCGCTGACGCGGATCAGCTCCTGCGGGCTGTCGTGGACCGCGATGAGCCCGGTGGAGCCCGACTGCTCCAGGTAGGTCCGGAAGGAGGCCGCGTTACGGGAGGACAGATCGTGCACGCCGATGGCCTCGAAGTCCCAGCCCGTGGCGGTCAGGAAGCCGTGGATGTAGCGGGCGATCAGCCCCGCCCCGAAGAACCCGATGCGTGTCGGCCGGCTGCCGCGGCCGCGGCTGAGCCAGTCAGCGGCCAGGACCGCCGACGCCGCCGTCCTCGTCGCGCTGATGATGGAGCTTTCGAGGCACGCGAACGGATAGCCGGTCAGGGGGTCGTTGAGGATCAGCACCGCCGACGCCCGGGGCAGGCCGGCCTCGGTGTTCTCGGGGAAGCTGGAGATCCACTTCAGCCCGTCGACGCGGTTCGCTCCGCCGAGCGAGGCGGGCAGCGCGATCATGCGCGAGGAGGGGCGGTCGGGGAAGCGCAGGAACAGGGAGGGCGGGTTCACACAGCGGTCGGCGCCGTGGAGGCGGTACGCCTCCTCGACGAGGCTCACGATGTGCTTCTCGTTCCCGTCCAGTGCCCGTTGGACCTGCGCGCCCGAAATGACGGCGAAGGGCGGCACCTGGCGTTCGGCAGTCATGGGAGGGTCACCTCGATCGTCGGGTCACAGTCGGCGGCGCGCCGCGGGTCGGCCATCGCCACCACCACCTCGCGCGGGCCCTGGAAGGCCTCTCTCGCGTGGGCGGTGCGGAGGTTGTCGACCAGCATCAGGTCGCCCGCCTCCCAGGGGCGGCGCACCGTGTGCGCCTCGTAGACCTGGTTGATCAGCTGGACGGTGTCCCGGTCGAGCGGGGCGCCGTTTCCGTAGTGGGTGTTGAAGGGCAGGCCCTCGGCTCCGTACGCGTCGATGAGGAACTCACGGATGTCGGGGTCGAGGGTCCATTCGTTGAGGAACGCGATCTGGTTGAACCAGCAGCGGCGGCCGGTCTCCGGGTGCCGCAGCACGGCGCTGCGGCGCTGCCGGGTGCGCAGCGTGCCGTCGGGGAGCCATTCGTACGCGATGGCGTGGGCCCGGCAGTGGCGCTCGATGGCGCCGCGGTCGTCGGATCCGAACGCTTCGGTCAGGGAGGCTCCGACGTCGTTGCCGTACGTACGGGTGAGGAGCCAGCCCTCGCGCAGGAACGGCTCCGTGACCTCGGCCGGAAGGGCGTCGAGTACGGCGGCGGCGTCCGCCACGGTGGTGGCCCCGCCCGTGGTGGGCGGTGTCAGGCAGCCGAAGAGCAGCAGGGAGGGGAACTCGGTGGTGTAGCTCAGTTCGTGGTGCATGCACATCGGCTGGTTCGGCGGCCATGCGGCGGAGGAGTAGACGCCCTCGCCGTGGGTTTGGCGGGCGGCGAAGGCTTCCGTCTCGGTCACCGGGGCGGCACCGAGCTGGCGCAGGGCGCGGCCCACGTCCGCGGGGTCCTTGATGCCGAGGCCTCGGACCAGGACCGCGCCGTGATCGAGGACCGTGGCGCGCAGTGCGTGGCGCTGCTCCTGCAGCCAGGTGGCGGCGTCGGCAGTGTCCGGGACGTGCAGGAGCACGAGGCTGTCCGCGGGACCGTCGGTGTCCTGCCGGCCGGCGTCGGCCACGGGAACGGACGGTGCCGAGGCCGCGGAGGCCGCGGAGGCCGCGGAGGCCGCGGCGGATGCGGCGGATGCGGAGGGTGCAGAGGTCATCGGGGACTCCTGTCTGTCTCGTCGGCGGACGGGTGACCAGCCGCCGCCGGCGGTTCGGGGCCGGACGTCATGTCCGGGGGACGCCCGTCGACCAGTCGCGCGAGGTCGGCGAGGACCGGGTGTTCGGTCATGTCCCTGTACGTGATCGCCCGGTCGAGGGCGATCGCGACCCTGAGGGCGGCCAGTGAGGTGCCGCCCAGGTCGAAGAACCGGTCCTGCCGACCGATCTGCGTCTCGGGCAGTCCGAGGGCTGCGGACCACGCTGCGGCGACACGACGCTCGGCGGGTGTCGCGGGTGGCTCTCGGCGGTCACCGGCGGCGTCGCGCTGTACGGCGACGCCTGTGGCCGGCTCGGCGAGTGCGGTCAGGGCCTTCGTGTCGGTCTTCCCGTTGGCGGTCAGGGGCAGGGCCGCGAGCCGGTGGAAGACCGACGGGATCATGTACGCGGGCAGCATGCCGCTCAGGGCTTCCTGCAGTGCGGACGCCTCCAGAGGCGCGTCGGCGGTGTAGAACGCTGCGAGGTAGCGGCCGTCCCCGGGCTGCCCGGCGGCGACCACGGCGGCTTCCCGGATTCCCGGTACGCGCAGCAGGGCGTTGTCGATCTCCGCGATCTCGATGCGGAAGCCGTGGACCTTGACCTGGGTGTCCCGGCGGCCCAGGTACTCGACCTTGCCGTCCGGCAGCCAGCGGCCGTAGTCCCCGCTGCGGTACAGGCGGCTGCCCGGGTGGTGCGGGTCCGCTCCGAAGGCGAGCCGGGTGCGCTTGGGGTCGTTGACGTACCCGCGGCCCACACAGACTCCGGACAGCACGATCTCGCCCGGCGCACCCAGGGGCACCGGATTGAGGTGCGGGTCCACCACGTACAGGCGGACGTTGTTGACGGGCCGCCCGAGGGGGATGCGCGGGCCGTCGGGTACCCGGTCCATGACCTCGTGGTTGGTGTCGTCCGAGGTCTCGGTGAGGCCGTACGCGTTGACGAGCCTGATGCCGGGCTCGACCGCGAACCAGCGCTCGACGAGCTGCCTCTTGACCGCCTCGCCCGTGACCGAAAGGCACCGCAGGGCCGGGAGGGCCCAGGGGGTCCGTTCCAGGAGGGACAGGAGCGTCTCGAGGTACGAGGGCACCACCTGCAGCACACTGACCCGGCCGTTGCCGACGGTGTCGAGGAAGCGCCCGGCGTCCAGCACGTCGTCCTGGGGGACGATCAGGGTCCGGCCCCCGGTGAGCAGTGCCGAGAGCAGCTGCCACAGGGAGATGTCGAAGCACTGGGGTGCGGTCTGGGCCACGGTGTCCGTCTCGCCGATGCCCAGGTCGTCGATCTTGGCGTAGAGGTGGTTGAGGAGTCCGGCGTGCTCGCACATCGCCCCCTTGGGCTCCCCGGTCGATCCGGACGTGAAGAAGATGTAGGCCAGTGAGTGCGGCGGGACCTGCAGTCCCGGGTCGTGCGTGCCGTGGGGGTCGTCCGGGGAGTGGGCGTCGTCGTGGGCGGCGTCCAGGCCGAGGACCTCGATCCCGGGCAGGGTGTCCAGCGCCCGGTCGAGGCCGGCGGTGCTGCCGGTCTCGGCCAGGACGAAGCGGCACGCGGCGCGGGTGAGCATGGTGGCGATGCGGTCGCCGGGGAAGTGCGGTTCGACCGGCAGGTAGGTTCCGCCGGCCTTGAAGACGGCCAGGACGGCGGCGAGCCAGCCGAGGTTGCGCTCGCTCACCACGGCCACCACGTCCTCCTGCTGCAGCCCGTGCGCCAGGAGGGCGTGGGCCAGCCGGTTGGCGCGGGCGTTGAGCTCGGCGTAGGTCCACCGTCGCTCGCCGTGGACGGCGGCGATCCGGTCGGGGTGAGCGCGCACCTGCTGTTCGAAGACCTCGTGGGCCCGCAGGTCGGGCAGCTCCCGGGTGGGTCCGGCGAGCCCTTCGAGCTGATGGCGCAGTTCCACGTCGCTCAGCAGGCTCTGCGGGCCGGGAGCCGCGTCCGGATCGGCTGCCAGCAGCTGCAGCGCGGTGAGGTGGTACCCGGCGATCCTGGCGGCGCAGTCCGCGTCGATCAGGTCGGTGCGATAGCGCAGCTCCAGCAGGTGCCGGTCGCCCTGCCGGGTCAGGGTCACCCGCAGCGGTGTGCCGGGTGCGGTGGGGGCCTCACCGTGCGGGTCGAACACGATCTCGGGCGGGGGCGCCGGGACGGGGGGCGTGGGGGCCTGCGGTGCGGTCGCCACCCGGTGCGCGTCCCGTACGAGCTCGCGCCACGAGCCGGGTTCGGTCGTCAGGGGACAGGGGCGTGCGGTGCCGTCGGCTCCGGCAAGGTGTCCGCCGGTGATCCCGTCCCCGCCGGACAGGGCGCTGAGGACCTTGAAATGGGCCGCCAGCACCACCGTCGTGAACGGTGTTCCGCACGCGTCCGCGAGTCGGCGCAGGGCCGTGGCGAGCGGGTCGGGTATCGCGATCCGGTGCTCCGCCGTCCCCGGAGCCGGTGTCAGGGTCCATTGCGGTAGCGCGGTGAACACGTCCGGGGACTGCTCCGAGGTCCGGACCCCGGTGTGCACTGTCGCGGTCATGACTCCCACCTCCGGGGGGCCGTGTCGGTCCGGCTCAGGTGCCGGGCCGGGTTCCCTCCCCAGATCTCCCCCTGCGGTACGGTCGTGCCCTTCATGAGGAACGAGTCGGGCGCGAGGACAGCGCCGTCCCCGACCGTCACCCCGTAGTGCACGAGGGCGCCGACCCCGACCGTGCAGCGGGCGCCGATGACGGTGCGGTCGGACTTGAAGGCGCCGTCCTCCTGCGAGTGGCACTGGACGATGCTGCCGGCGTTGAGCGTGGTTTCGTCGCCGATGGCGGCCATCGTCCGCTCGGTCAGGTAGCAGCCGTCGTCGAAGACCCGGCGGCCGATGCGGACCCCGAGCAGTCGCCACACCAGCGGCTTGAAGGGGGTGCCGTTGAACAGGCGCACGTACGTCTCCGCCGGGACCTTCCAGAAGCGTTCCCGTTCCCAGAACCGCCGGTCGTATATGGAGCAGAACAGCGGGCCGGTCGGGTTCCGGGCCGTGATCGCGCGTTCCGTGAGGACCAGGTAGGCGGTGCTGAACAGCACGACGCAGAGGTTGGCTGCGGCGACGGCCAGCGGGCCGACCACGCCGTACGCCTCGGCGGCCACCGTGAAGAGCAGCGTCACCACGAAGAAGTGGAACCACCGCACTGCCAGGTACAAGGCCATCGTCGCCGCGTTGTGCCGGTTCTTGGCGGGCAGGAGCCGAAGCGCCTCCGCGGCCCCGTACGGGCGGCCGTCCGGGCCGTCCGGGAAGTCGACCGCCCCGTCCCTGAAGACCGACCGGGGGATCTCGAAGCTCGGCGAGCCCAGCAGCCCGACCCCCTGCCGGATCTCCCCGTCGACCGGCACCATGACCTTGGTCGCGAGCAGGCAGTTGTCGCCGGTCCGGCCCCGGGTGGGGTACGCGATCCGGTTCCCGAGGAAGTTGCGCGGGCCGATCGAGACCCGGGACACCCGGAAGGACGTGCTGGAGAAGTCGGCGTTGTTGACCGACAGCCCGTCGGCGATCACCGTGCCGCTCCCGACGGACACCAGGTACGGGGTCTCCTGCCTGACCTCGGTGCCGAAGTTCGAACCGGTCTGCTCGACGGGGGAGAGGCGGTAGCCGATGGCGCCCAGGTAGTGGACGATCGCCGAGCTGTCGCCGAACAACCTCGTCAGGAAGCGCCTGTTGGTCATCAGCGTGATCGCCCGATACACGCCGAAGTGGAATCCGTACAGGGGGTAGACGCGGTCCGGGGTGAGGAGGCGGTTCAGCAGGCGCGGCACCGTGGTGACCGTGAGGAGTGCGAGGGCCAGGCCCCCGAAGAACCACAGCGCGGTGGCCGCCAGGGCCTCGGCGTAGAACTCCCAGCTCGTGAGCGCTGCCGGGCCCGGTGCCACGGTGGCGGCGAGCTGCGGCGTGTGGGCCAGGACGAAGCCTGCGCCGGCGGCCGAGAGGGGGAGGTAGACCAGCAGGAGGATGATGACCTGCGCGGCGCCGTGCAAGGCTCGTCGCAAGGTACCGCACCGGACCGGGCCGACCGCGAGGAAGTCCGTGTCGGTGGGCTGCGCGGGGGATCCGTGCCAGTGCTCGCCGGCCGGTATCGCCTGCCCGCTGTAGAGCGCGGAGGCATGGCCGAGCTGGGCGCCGTCGCCGAGCGACGTACCGATGTCGAGGACGGAAGCCTCCCCGACCACCGCGTCCTTGCCCACGGTCACGGGGCCGGTCTCGATCATCCCCTCATGGGCGCGGTAGCAGGTGTAGTACGTGTCCTTGCGGATCACCGCCCCGTCACCGATGACGAGCAGGTCGGTGCAGACGGGCATGATCCGGGCGAAGACAGTGACACCGCGGCCGATCTTCGCGCCCAGGGCCTTGAGGTAGAGGACGTACAGCGGTGACCCGACGAAGAGGACGAGCGGGTTGGAGCGTATGAGTGTCCGCACGATCCAGAAGCGGACGTAGGGCAGGCTCCAGACCTGGATCCGGGTGGGCTTCCACCTGCCGACGAGGATCCACTTCGCGAGCACCGGGAAGACGCACAGGACGGCGAAGCCGGCCGCGCCGATCAGGACGGCGCGTATGTACTCCTCGGCCACGCCACGGCCTGCCGCCACCCACGCGTAGCCGCGAGCGGCGGCTATGACCACGACGCTGGAGTACGCGAGGAAGGCCAGGAGCTGGAACACGCCGCAGAGGACGTAGTGGGGCCCGCCGCGTGCGACGCGCGCGGGGGACGCGGAAGGGGCGGCGGGCGCATCCGATGTGCCGGCTGCATCCGCTGCATCCGCAACGGCCGTCACCAGGGCCCTGATCGTGCGGTGTCGGTAGACGTCCTTGATGGACACCGGCGGCAGTTCGCCGTGTTTCCTGACCAGTGCACAGAAGTGCGCCATGACCAGGGAGTCGGCCCCGAGCTCGTCGAAGAAGTCGGCGTGTTCCGACACGTGGTCCACATGGGTGACTTCGGCGAGCAGCCGGGTGAAGGCCTCCTCGACAGCGGCGGGGGAGTGTGGTGGCCCGCCCTCTAGGTCCGATGCCTCCTCGGCCGGGGGGCATACTGCGCTGACTTGCTTTCCCGTCATCACACGACTCCCTGGGTCTCCTCCGCCTCCCCCTGCCCTAACCTGTATTCGAAGCAGAACTGCCGAAAGATTGCATTAAACGTGAAAAATGCACTTTTTTGGGCCAAGATACAGGCCGTGAGTTCCGCGATACGGAATAATCTTTTCGAATCGCGCGGGAGGCGCAACCTCGCGCCGGCCCAGAGGGGCCCTCTGAAAACCCGGGCCCTTGGCGCCATCGCCCTCAACGGGCGCCGGGCTGTCTACGGCTTCGAGGAGCCGGCTGAGACGGGCGGAGCCCGGCGGCGCGGACGTTGAGCAGAGCACTGCCCGGCGGCGTGAGTGTGTACAGGACCCCACTTCCGCGCCGGGTCAGTGGCGATGAGCCCAGCTTATAGCGCAGCGCGGTGCCCTGCTCGCTGGCGGTGGTGGTCAGCAGCGCAGCGGCGTCGGCAACGCTCGGACGAGCGGCGCGAACGGCACGGCGGGCGACGGGTGTCTGCGTATCGGCCTCGCGGGCATGGAGACCGGCCGCGTCCGGCAGGAGAAACAGGCTCCCCAGCAGCCGTCTTTGACCGCCCAGTTCGACGGTGCCGGTCAGCCCACCCTGGCCGACCGCCGGCACCGGAAACCGCCACGTGAATCCGGGTGGCGGGCGGCGGCGGGCACGGCTCGGCCCCTCACCCGGACCGGGTGACCCTGTCCAGTCCTGATTGCGTCCCCGACTGGCCCGACGGCGTGTCGAGTTCGACGAACCGAGGGCACCACCGATGACCCCCGAGGAACGCCGTCCTGCCGACTGCTCGTCGCCCCTCGGCGTGTGCACGTACTTCCCGGCGGGGAATGGCGCACGCTTCCTCGACGCGCTCAGTACGCGCAGACCTGCCCGCGCGGGAGAAGCCGATCGACAGGAGGAAACATGAGCCCAGGCGAGACGGGCGAGGAGCCGGCCGGCGAACCCGGAACGGACATGGTCACGGACACAGGCCCGGGTGCCGCGCCGGTGCGGCCCGTCCGGCCCGCACTCCGCAGCCACCACCCCCTGTACGAGTTCGCCCTGACCGCGATGCTGATGTTCAGCGTGGTCACGGCCGTACGCTGGGTGCTCGACCCCTCCTCCCCGCTCGCCACCGCCAGCCTCAACCTGGCCCTGAGCCTGGTGGGTGCCGTGGCGGGGGCCCTCGTCTTCGGACTGATCCGCTCCCCGTGGGGGCGGCGCTCGGGAGCGCACATGAATCCCGCGGTCACCTTCGCCCTGTGGCTGCTCAGAGCCTTCCCCGGCCGGGGCGTGGCGGTGTACGCCGCCGCACAGCTGGGCGGATCGGTCGCCGGGACGGCCTTGGCCCGCCTGGCCTGGGGACCGGCGGTTGCCCGGGTCAACTACGGTGCGGTGGCCGCGGCGCCGTCGTGGAACGGCTGGGCCGTCTTCGCCGCCGAAGGTGGCTGCCTGCTCGTGGTCACCGTGCTGATCGGGTTCTTCCTCGTACACCCCGCCCAGGACCGGTGGCTGCCCTGGGCACTCGGGGCGCTCGTCTGGGCGATCGTGGCCGTTCTGGGTCCCCTCAGCGGCGGCGCCGCGAACCCGGCCCGCCAGTTCGGTCCCGCACTGGTGTCCGGATCCACCGCCGCCCTGTGGATCTACCTGGTGGCGCCACTCGTCGGCGCCGTCCTGGGCGCCGCCGCCCACCGCCTCCTCCTGCGGAGCCGGCCGTAGACCCGAACAGCAGCTCAAACCGAACGCTTGGTACCTTCGACAAGTCGCTGCGCGCGTGAGCACGAAGGATGACGACTGATGCTCGTAGGCATTGACTGGCCCGTGGTCGTTCAGCGGGCCGCGCCCGGCGACCTGCTGAGGATCCGGCCCGAGGTGGCGGCACGAATCTGGCCGGACGGGGACGGCGCACGCTTCGTGACCCAGGTCGGTATCCCGCACTCCAACGGGCTGTTCCGCATCCTCGAGGAGCTGGCGGACCGGAACCCGTCGAACCGGGAGACGGCCTTCACCAAGGACCCGGCCCCCCAGCCCGTCGATACCCCGCACGGAAGGCTGCAGCCGCTGGGCATGCTCTTCCAGGCGGTCGTCTTCGTGCACCTCGACGACGGGACGATCTGGGCCTGCGACCCTGATTCCGAGACCGAGTTCGAGAGAATCCACGGGGACGTCTCCTCGCTCGGCTACCTCGTCTACAAGTTCGAGGTGGAACGGCCCGGACCGGACGAGCGCCCGAACCCCAACGACTGGGCCGCCATCGAGGAGATCGTCCGCGAGGGGATGGAGCGCTGGGACTCATTGCCGTTCCGGAGTGAGTTCTGGACGTCGTTCCTCGACTCCTACCCGATGCTGTAAGAGCGGTGGCGCCAGTTCGGTCGTCGTTGTTCCGTTCGGGTGAGGGCGAAACGATACGTTCCGTTGCGGACCGGGTGGTGCGGGGGCCGGCTCGGGAGCATGGGCGTGCCCGGCGGGCCGTGGCAGCGCCGGTCTGGGGTCCTCCAGCGCCGTGGACGGCCGGCCGGGTGTTCACCCCACGCCCAGGATGGAGAATCCGCTGTGCCGCTGACCGCCCAATTCGTTGCCCAGGAACTCGAGGCCGCGAGCAAGGTAGGTGATCCGGAAGCCGATGAGCTGGTCTCGGATCTGATCGACAACAAGGAGATCGACGGGGTCAACCAGCTGTTCCGCACCATCAGCACCATCAAGCCCGGCGAGGACCGCTCCCACCTGCCCCCGCGCCTGGCCGGGTTCCTCAAGAGCTGTGAGGCCGACCCGCCGGGCTGGACGGCCGCGGACGCCAAGGCCGCGGAGACGTTCTTCGACCACCACCGCGGCGAGGTGGCCATGCTCCAGGGCACCGTGGGCCTGATCGGCACCTACCTGTCCCCGACCGGCGCGTTCACCCTCCGCTCCACCGGCCGCCTCGGCGGTGTCGACGGCCCCGGCCGGCGCCTGTCACAGTCCTCCCGCCTGTTCATCGACATGGACAAGAAGGGCGCCTACACCGACGGCACCCTGAAGGCGAACGTCACCAAGGTCCGCCTGGTCCACGCCTCCGTACGCCAGCTCCACAAGAAGAGCGGCGAGTGGGACTACGCGAAGTGGGGGGAGCCGGTCTCGCAGAAGTACACCACCGGCGCAGCCTGCGTCTTCAGCGTGCAGGTCCTCCAGGCGATGCGGAACCTGGGCATGGACGTCTCCAAGGACGACGCCCACGGTTTCATGTGCGCCTGGCACTACGTCAACCACTACCTCGGCACCCCCGAGAAGTGGGTGCTGCCCAAGGACGCCGACGAGGTCGACCGGCTGTGGACCAAGGAACGCGACAAGGAGTGGAAGAAGACCGACGACGGCGTCTTCATGACCGAACAGGCCGTCACGTACTACAAGAAGTTCCTCCCCGGTCCCTCCCATGACGCGTTCATCGCGATGGTCCGTACCGCACTGACCGACAAGTACGCCGACATGGCCGGCCTGGACCACACCCTCCTCGCCGAGGGCGGCAAAGCCCTCGCCGCAGGCCACAAGGCGGTCAGCAGCCTGGGCGGCGGCCTGCTCGGCGGCAGCGCCAAGAACGTGACCGGCGTCAACCCCTACAAGGAGATCCTCGGCGTCGCCTCCACGGCCTTCCGGGAGATGGAGAGCGCTGCGGTCCGCCAGGGCCAGGACGACCAGCCGCAGATGCACCAGGAACTCAACGACGGCCGCTGACCCGCACTGGGGCCGTCACGCACTGCGCACCGGCCCGGCTTCCCGAAGCCGGTGCGCGCCGGCAGGTGGCCGACCGTCCACTGTTTGGCCGTTCGGAACTGATGTACAAGTGAGGGCTGTGCAGCATCGGGTGGGCCCGTTCCCGGGGACGGAGCAGCGGTCTGCCTGCCGGACCGCGCTCGTTTCGCCGATCGTTTCAGGGGGGCATCATGCGCATGCGTTTACGTGCCGGGATTCTGGTGGGGGCGGGCCTGCTCGCCGTGGGCGCCGGTCCGGCACACGGGGCTGACGCGCCGTCGGCCGAGTCGGCGGCAGGCTCCGTGCAGTACACCGTGCAGGACCTCGGCACCCTGGGCGGTACCCGCAGCGAGGCGACCGCCATCGACGGCAACACGGTCGTCGGGAGCTCACTGACCAGCGGCGACGCCGCCGAACACGCCTTCGCGTACGACCTGCGCAGGCACACCATGACCGACCTCGGCACGCTGGGGGGCTCCAGCCGGGCGACCCACGTGGAGGGGGACTACGTCGTCGGCGAGTCGAACCCCTCCACCGACGGCCCCGTCCATGGCTTCGCCTACAACACCCGGACCCGCCGGCTCGTCGACATCGGCACGCTCGGCGGCAGCAGCACCCACATCACCGACCTCAGCGGTGACACCGTGGTGGGGACCTCTTCGCTGTCCGGCGACACCATCACCCACGCGTTCGCGTACAGCCTGCGCACCCGGACCATGACCGACCTCGGCAGCCTCGCAGGCCCCTCGGGCCACAGCACCGCGGCGGCCGTCAGCGGAGCGACCGTCGTGGGCAGCTCCTCCCTGCCCGACACGCCCGACACGCCCGCCTCCACGACGCACGGGTTCGCGTACAACCTGCGCACCCGGACGATGACCGACCTCGGCACCCTCGGCGGAAGCTCCAGCACAGCCAACGACATCAGCGGCTCAACCGTGGTCGGCCAGTCCCGAACGGCCGGCAACCGCCTCACCGGATACGCCTACGACCTGCGTACCGGCACCCGCACGGACCTGGGCTCCCACTTCCTGACCGCACAGCTGATCAGCGGGAGCACGGTGGTCGGCGGCGACGGCATGCTCTCCAGCTCGTTCGACCTCACGACGCACACGAGTGCCGTGATCGGCTCCGGGCGCGGTGTCACCGAGGTCAAGCAGATCACCGGCAAGGTCATGGCCGGCAACAACTTCGCCCCCAACTCCTTCGCCTTCGTCGCCCGCGCCGACAACGGCGACTTCACCTACCTGGCGTCCCTCGGCGGCCGCAACTCCTCCGCGACCCAGGTCGACCGCAACGGCGTCGTCGCAGGCAAGGCAGCGCTTGCGCCCGCTGACCCGACCAATGCGAACGGCCCCTTCCACGCGGCCGTCTGGGTGCCGCACACGGTGGCGTAGGGCAGCCCGCCGCCGGTCGGGCAGGGCGCGGTCAGCCGAGCGTACGAGCGGCTGCCGGCCCCGGCCCGGCCGGGTCCAGGACGGCGGACGCAAGGTGCTCGCGGAACCAGCGGTGACCGGGATCCGCCGAGTTGCGGGGGTGCCAGGCCATCCCGAGGTCCAGGGGTTCCAGCTCGAGCGGGACGGGGAACGTACGCAGTCCCATGGCCGAGATCGTGCCGGGGAGCCAGTCGGCCAGGCTGAGCGCGACGAGGTCGGTCTCCCGGGCGAGCATCATCGCGCTCGTGTGGCTCGGTACGACGACCGCGGTCCGGCGGCGCAGTCCGAGTTCCGCGAGGGCGCTGTCGATGGGCCCGAGGCGCTTGCCGAGCCGGGAGATGCCGATGTGGTCGGCCGCGGCGAAGCGACGGGCGTCGATCGGCCCGTGGAAGAGGGGATGCCCGTTGCGGGCGATGCCGACCAGCGGCATCCGGGTGAGCTGCCGGGTCCGGATCTCCGGGTCCAGGTGTCCGAGGACGCCCAGCTCGACGTCCACCCAGCCCTGCCGCAGCCCGGGACCGCCCTCCACCGCCTCCGGCAGGAAGACGACGTCCACCTGCGGGGCCTCCGCGTGGATCCGCTCGGTCAGGCTCCCGGCCAGGCCCACGAGGAGCAGGTCGGTGGCCTGCACCGTGAAGGTGCGCTGGAGGTGTGCGGCGTCGAACCCGGCACCGGGCCGCAGCACGTTGTCACAGCTGCGCAGCAACGCCCCGACCTCATCCCGGAGTTCCACGGCGCGCGGGGTCGGGACCAGGCCCTGGCCCGCCCGGACCAGCAGCGGGTCGCCGACGGTGCGGCGGAGCCGGGCCAGGGTGCGGCTGACCGCCGCGGGCGAGGTGCCCAGGCGCTCCGCGGCGCGGGTCACGCTGTTCTCCTGGAGCAGGGCGTCCAGGACGCGGAGCAGGTTGAGGTCCATGGGTGCAACTCTCCTGAACTGCATTCTTCCACTTGCGGCAATGATTGAGTGCCAATCTTTGCATTGCTGCCGCACCCACCGGCACCGGAGAGTGGAGACGCCCGCGAAGAAGACGCGTGGCATTCCCGCTTCACCCTTGAAGGAGCCGCTGTGCAGCAGTCCCCCCGTACCGGTCGAGAAGGCGATGTGCTCGCCGTCGTCAGCCAGAGCGGACCCACGGTCTCGTTCTTCGACGCCGCCTCCGACCGGCACCTCGGCGACGTGCAGGTCCCCGCCGAGCCGCACGAGCTGTGCTACGACCCGACGCAGCGACTGCTGTGGTGCACGCTGACGTACCACTCGGGCTACTACCACGCGAACGGCGGCCGGCGCACCGAGCTGGCCGTCATCGACCCCGACAGCCGCCGCATCGTCGAGGTCGTCGACCTCGCCCCGGAACACGGGCCGCACGGACTGGCGCTGGACACCGCGCGCGGGCGGCTCTACGTCAGCGTGGAAGGCGCGCAGGACCGGCCCGGCGGTGTCGTGGTGATCGACACGGGGACCCGCCGTCCCCTGGGCAGGATCGACACGGACGCGCCCGGCCCGCACTGGTTCGCGATCGATCCGGCGGGGCGGACGGGTTTCGCCACCAACAAGGAAGCACCGTTCGTGTCCGTCGTGGACCTCGAACGGGGCGCCCTCACCGCGAAGGTGGAGGTCCCGGGCAGTGAGGGGCTCGCCGTCTCCGCGGACGGCGCGCACGCCTTCGTCGCCGCACCGTACGGCAACTTCTCCGCCGGCGCCGAGGGCCGGCCGGCCACCGGTATCCGCGTCATCGACCCCCGGACGGCGTCCGTCGTCGACACCCTGCCGACGGAGAACGTCATCCTGCCGGTGCACCTGACGTCGACGGGCAAGTTGCTCGCGGGCGAGTTGCGCATGACGGCCGACCCGGGGGCGCAACTCGGCCGCCACGCACCCGGCCGCCTCACCGTGTTCAGCGCCGACACCCGCAAGCAGCTGGGCGAGGTCGAGGTCGGCCTCTTCCCGCTGACCATCACCTCCTCCCCGGACGGCCGACTCGGCTACGTGTCCTGCGTCGTCTCCTCCACCGTCGACATCGTCGACCTCGAAACGCTGGAGCGCCTGGCCCGACTGGACATCGCCAAACTCGGCGATCCCGGAGCCCACGGCCTGGCGTACGTCCCGCGCCCCGCCTGACCGTCGGGCTCGCCTCTGTCGGGGCCCTCGACGGGCCGGTCTCCCGCTCCGCCCGCTACACCCGCCGAGGCGGCGGCCCTTCGGGGCCGCGGGCCCTGCGCGATGCCCCACCCGTACCCAGCCGCCGCACCATGACGCCGGCGAGAGCGGACCCGAGGAGGAAGGCGCCCGCCGCGACGAGGGCGGACACGTGGAGGCCGGGGAGCCGGCCCATGGCGCCGATGAGCGTGCCGAACAGGGCCACGCCGATCGCGTTGCCCGCCTGGCGGGACACGTTGAACACGGCCGAGGCCACGCCCGCACCCTCCGCGGGAGCCGCATCCATGATCGCCACGGTGGCCGCCACCACAGTCAGCGGCGTCGCCAGGCCCGTCGCCATGAGGGCGAAGAGCAGCACGGCGTACGGGGTGTGCGGCCCGGCGGCGAGCCAGCCCAGGAAGCCGGCCACACCGAGCAGCAGCGCTCCGGCCATCGGAACGTACGGCCCGGTCCGGGCCGTGATCCGGCTCGACAGCGGCGCCGCGAGGAAGCCCATGCAGACGGAGGGCAGCAGGGCCAGGCCGGTCGCCAGCGCGCTGAAGTGGCGCTCCTGCTGGAAGTACAGGGTCGCCACGAACAGCATTCCGTAGTACCCGAGGCTGAGCAGCAGCCCGATGGCGTTCGTCGCGGCGAGCCGGCGGTCCCGGACCAGGGAGAGCGGCAGCAGCGGCTTCCTGCCCGCCCCGTGCGGCCGTACGGCGAGACCCTTCTCCAGGTGCCGTTCCACCGCGACGAAGGCCGCCAGCGACACCACTCCCAGCGCGCAGGCGACGACCACCCGGGGCGACGTCCAGCCGGCCGAACCCGCCTCGTTGAGTGCGCCGGCCACCCCGACGAGCCCCAGTACGCCGAGCACCTGGCCCGCCGGGTCCATCCGGCCGGCCGGCCGCTCTCGGGCGACCGGCACCCGTACATGACGCATCGTCATGACCGCGGCGAGCGCCGCCACGGGCAGGTTCACCCAGAACACCCACCTCCAGTCCAGACCGGAGACGAGCAGGCCGCCGACCGCAGGCCCGGCACCGAACGCGACGGCCGAGATCAACCCCCAGATGCCGACCGCCCGGGCGCGTTGGGCGCGGTCCGGGTACGCCGTCTGGAGCAGCGCGAACGAGGCCGGTACGAGGAAGGCCGCACCGGCCCCCTGCGCGAGCCGGGCACCGATCAGCACGCCGACCCCCGGCGCCAGGGCGCAGCCGGCCGAGGCCGCGGTGAAGACGGCCAGTCCGAAGAGATACAGGGGTCGGTGCCCGAAGCGGTCGCCGAGCCCGCCGCCGAGGAGCAGCAGCCCGGCGAAGAAGGTGCTGTATCCGTCGACGACCCACTGCAGGCCGGACGGTCCGGCGTCGAGCGAGCTCTGGATGCTGGGCACCGCCACGTTGACGACGGTGACGTCGAGCATGACGAGGAAGTAGCCGAGGCTCAGCGCGATGAGCGGCGGCAGCGGCAACCTCGGACGCTTGGCAGGGACTGCCTCGCCCGGCTGGACCGGAGGCTCCGATCCGTCGCAGACGGGTGTGGGGGAGAAGTCGGTGGAACTCATGCCGCCAGTCTCGACGCCGAACACTTCGCCGCCTGACGAAGTATGGCGTGCATAGCATGAAGCCCATGCCGACGCCGACGCCCCCCACGGACAGCCGCCACCCCCACGGCAAGCAGCTGAACCACCAGCCCGACATCGCTCGCGCCGCCGCCCTGATCTCGGACCCCTCCCGCGCCCGCATCCTGAAGGCGCTCGGCGACGGCCGCGCCCTGTCGGCCAAGATGCTCGCCGCGGAGGCGGGAGTGGGCGCGCCGACGGCAAGCGCCCATCTGGCCAAGCTGGTCGAGGCCGGTCTGATCACGGTGGAAAGCGTCGGGCGAAGCCGGTACCACCGGCTGGCGGGCCCCGAGGTCAGCCTGGCGCTGGAAGCCCTCGCCGTGATCGCGCCCCCGCTCCCCATCACGACCCTGCGCGAGAGCAGCCACGCGAACGCGCTGCACCGGTCCCGTACGTGCTACGACCACCTGGCAGGCCGGCTCGGTGTCGCGCTGATGGGAGCACTGCTCGACCGCGGCATCCTCACCGGACATGACGGCACCCACCGCCAGGAGGAGGCGGTGCGCGACCGGGCCGCCGCCTACGGACACGACCGCGACTACCGCCTCACTGCGGCCGGCCGCGACGCCCTGGGCCGCTTCGGCGTCGACGTCGCCGCCCTGCCCGGGCGCCGACCGCTCGTCCGGTACTGCGTGGACTGGAGCGAACAGCAACACCACCTGGCCGGGGGAGTGGGGGCAGCCGTCACGGCGCGGCTGTTCCAGCTCGACTGGCTCCGCTACGGAGCGAGCCCGCGCGTGGTCCACCTCACCGAAGCCGGCGCCCACGGCATGGCCGAATGGCTCGGACTGCACCTCGAAGACTGACCGAACCGGGAACGGCGGACCCGACGGGCAGAACTGCAAATCGCCGCAAACGGGTCATTGTGGACCCCGGGTCCGTCGATGATAATCCGCGTGTCGGCTACGAGTCCTGCCTCAGGAATCGGCGTGGCTCCGGAGGCCAGGAATTCTCCACGGCCCGTCCTGCCCTTGGACCGTAGAAAAGAGCGACCAGAGTGCTGAGCAGCAGTGGACACTCGCCCATGTTGAGGACCGCTGCCGCGGGGGCGCTGCTCGTCGCCGGCTTCGCGGTCGTCTCGTGTGGCGGCAACGGCAACGCGGCTGCCGCGAACGGTCAGGTCACGGTCGTCTACGAGGACGACGCGGCGATGAGGCCGCAGGACCGCCATGCGGTAGCCGTGATCCGCACATCCCGCGTGCTCGAGCAGACCGCCGACTGGGTGAACAAGACGGTGGCCCTTCCCCATGACCTGGTCGTGAAAGTCACGGACAAGGTCCCGCCGGGGGTCACGGATGCTGTCACACAGCCCGACGGCAGGACGGTCTATGTGCCCCCGGCATTCCTGACCCAGCTCGAGGACGCCCTCGGCAACGTGGTCAAGACGGTCAAGCGCCCGGCCCTGTTTCCCGAGGCCCAGTACAACGTCGACGATCTGACCGCCCTGTCCACGCAGTTCATCTTCGGCCACGAACTGGGCCACGCCCTACAGCGTCAGCTTCACCTTCCGAACCTCGGCCTTGAGGAGGACGCTGCCGACGGGTTCGCGTCGTTCTACACCGTCAACGAGGCCGGCCCGGGCCCGTCGCTGGCAGCCGCCATGCTCTTCGACGAGCTCGCCCGCAGGGAGGGCAAGCTGACACTGGAGGGGTTCTCAAGCGACCACCCGGTCACCCAGCAACGGGTCTTCAACTTCCTTTGCTACCTCGAAGGGAGCGACCAGCAGAAGTTCCACGAGCCCCTGGTCGACGCGGGCTACTTGCCGAAAACCCGCGCCCCGCTGTGTCCGCAGGCATGGGCGATGCTGGACTACGGCTGGTGGACCCAACTCAAGCCGCACTTCAGCAAGGCCTTCAAGGACCAGGGCGAAAGGAAGCAGAGGGAAGCGCACAACCAGCTGGTCGCGGAGACGAAAGCCCTCGAGAAGGAGCTCGACAAGATCCGCAGCGGTCAATGACTGCAGCCCAAAAGGCGTGGAGGGATTCTCGGAACGACCACCGCATACGCGGCGCTGCTGACGTGCGCGGCCGGGTCGTCAGCGCGTGACCGCGGCGGCAGTCGGCCACCGCGACCGGCCCGCCGCCGCTCCCCGCTCACCGTCAGTCCGCCCGGCGGACCAGGCTGGCCATCGGAGAGCGGAGGGTCCAGCCCAGAGCCTCGTACAGAGCCCTGCCGTCGGGCGTGCCGACCAGTACCGCGTCCTGCGCCCCCGCCTCCCACGCGGCGTTCTGCAGTGTGCGCATCACCAGGGCGCCCAGGCCCCGGCGCCGCTGGTCCGGGGCGGTCTCGATCTGGTCCGCCACCGCGGTGCGGCCGGCCAGGCCCATCTGGCCCCTCGCGGCCAGCCGCCCGTCCCCGGCGCGGACCAGGGCCTTGATCACCCCGCCCCGGCTCCAGGACGTCACGGTGTACCCGGCCGGCGGCGGCCCGGTCGGCACCGGGGCCAGCGGCAGGGTCATCAGGAAGCCGGCGACGTCCGTCTCCCACCCGTCCCCCACCCAGGGCCGCACCACCTCGTCCGGGGCGAAGAGCTTGAGCCAGGTGGCCGGCGGGGCCGTGGCGGCCAGCTCGCGGACGTCGGCCTCCGCGGGCACGGGCACCACGTGCCGGGCAACCTCCTTCGACAGCCCCACGGCGATGGTCCACCCCCACGGTTCCTCGACCGGGTCGGCCGCGCCGCGCGAAACGGTCCAGCCGTCGATCCACTGCTTCACCCAGCCGGTGAGCCGGTCCTCCGACATGATTCCCCCTGCATGTAATGAGCTGCTTCCTCTCGGGGTCATTACATCATCGGGGTCCGACATCACCCCGCCAGCGCTCAACTCCGCCAGTACCCGCTTCATCTGAGGTCCGGCGCGGCGACCAGCAGGTCGCCGAGTTTCTGCGGATCGCTGGCGAGGAACGAATGCCGATGCTCTGCCGAGGACGTCAACCACAGGACGTCACGGGCTGCAGGCCCGTGACCTCGCTGAGCGCCACGGTGACGGTGCGGTCGTCCGCCCGGAGGGCCAAAGACCCGTAGTCGCTCTCGCTCAGCGCCCCGCAGACCGTCCCTGCCTCGGTGTTCACGCGGACGAGACTCCGCGACGTCTTCGCGCTGTCGGCTGCTTTCACAGGCCACCAGGAAGCGGACGCCGACAGCGTGAGCAGCGCGACGGCCGTGAAGGTGAGGGCGATCCCGCTGCGCAGGTGACGACTGGATCGCCGCGGGTCGGCAGGGCGGGCCCCCGGCCGGTACAGCGGCCAGGCAGCGAGGCCGACGAGGAAGATGGCGAAGCAGGCAACGGCCAGGGCACTCAGCGCCAGCACCCCGGCCACCACCTGAATGCCTCGCGGGACCCCCGCCGGTCCACTGCCCTTGAGCACCCCGCACAAGCCGATGAAGCCGAGGACGGCCAGTTGGATGCCCTGCCAGCCCTTGGCCGCCGACCGCAGGTCCTCCGGGGCCGGTTCCTGTCCCGGCGCGGCGTCACTCGTCATGCCTTCAGCCCCTCTCCGCGGGTCGATCGTCCCAGCAGTACCTACCGGTGACGACACACCACCCCCGGCGCGGACCTTCCGTTCACCCGCCCGCCGTACCACCCGTTCCTCACGGTCCTCATACCTCGGTCAAGCAACCCCGCGTACGGAGCCCGGGAGCCGCCGCCTGACGCTTCCCCGCCTGGTCAAGAGTTCTCGGTGTCGGCGGGCGGATCCCACTCCGCTCCGGTGCGCAGGCGGTAGGCGGCGACGGCGGCCTCCACCGTGGGGAAGAAGTGCCGGGGATCGATGGTGCGGGTGAGCTCGTACCGCTCGATCTTCCGCCGTACGGGGTCCTTGAGCTCGGCGAACACGAGGTGGACGCGGTCCGCGTTGAGCCTCTCGTCGAGCTCCTCCAGAACGTCGGCGGCGGTGGTGTCCACGTCCGTCATGGGCTCCGCCGCGACCACGATCCAGCTCGGCCGCGGGTCCGTGTCGGCCAACCGCCTGATCTCGTCGCGGAACGTCCTGGCGTTGGCGAAGAAGAGCGGGGCATCGAACCGGTAGAGCACCAGGCCCGGCAGCCGCGCGGCCTCCGGATAGGAGCGGACGTCGTGGTAGCCCTCCAGGCCCTGCACCCGCCCCAGCACGGTGTGGTACGGCCACCAGGCGCGCCGGAAGACGTTGAGCACGGACAGGCCCACGGCGATGGCGATCCCGGGCAGCACGCCGAGCAGGGCCACGCCGACGAAGGCCACCCAGCACAACAGGAAGTCCGTCCGCCTCTGCCGCCACAGCCGTACGACCCCGCCGACGTCGGCCAGGGACAGCGAAGCGGTGATGACCACGGCGGCGAGGGCGGGCTGGGGCAGGTTGCGGAACAAGCCCGGGGCCAGCACGAGCATGAGCACGATCAGCGCCGCCCCGACGACCCCGGTGAGCTGGCTGCGGGCCCCCGCGCGCTCCGCCACCGCCGTACGGGATCCGCTCGTGCTGACCGGGAAGCCCTGGAAGAGACCGGCCGCCAGGTTGGCCACCCCGATGCCCGCCATCTCCTGGTTGCCGCGGACCTCCTGCCCGGTGCGGGCGGCGAAGGCCGAGGCGTTCGAGATCGTGTCCGCCAGGGACACCAGGGCGATGCCCACCGCACCGCCGACGAGCAACGTCAGGTCCCCGAGCCGTACCTCGGGGATGGTGAACGGCGGGAAGCCCCTGGGCAGCTCCCCGACCAGCATCACTCCGTGCGCGCCCAGGTCGAGGACGGCGGCCGCCCCGATCGCCAGGACCACCATCACGAGCACCCCGGGCACCTTGGGCAGGAAGCGCTGCACCACCAGTACGACGACGATCCCGCCGACACCGACCGCGGCGGCGGCCGGCACCGCCGCCCCGTTGCCCAGGGCCCGTACGAAGCCGATGCACTCGCCGATCAGGTTGTCCGCCTCGACCTCGAAGCCCAGCAGTTTGGGCAGCTGGCCGATCAGAATCGTCAGGGCCAGCCCGTTCATGTAGCCGATCATCGTCGGCTTGGAGATCAGATCGGCGATGAAGCCCAGCTTCGCCACCGATGCCAGAATCATGATCGCCGCCACCATGAGCGCAAGCACCGACGCCAGTGCCACGGCCCGGTCGGGATCCCCGCCGGCCGCCACCAGGGGCAGCACGGTGGCGGCGATCATCGGCCCCAGCGAGGAGTCGGGGCCCAACACCAGGATCCGGGACGGCCCGCACACCGCGTAGCCGAGCAGGCAGAGGATCGTCGTGTACAGGCCGGTGATGGCCGGAAGGCCCGCCAACTCCGCGTACGCCATGCCTTGAGGAACCAGCAGAGTGGTCAGGACGACACCTGCGACCAGGTCCTTGACCAGCCACTCGCGCCGGTAGGAGGACACCGCGCGGATCCCGGGAACGGACCGCAACCGGGAGCGGAGGTCGCGGCCCACGCGCCCACTCGTCACGGACCGTCCTCAGCGGACTCTCGACCCACGGGCCGCGGGCGGCAGCGCTGCGTATGGCGCAGGGGCATGGACCGCGCTCCCGGATCCGACGGTGAGGGCGGTCCCTGTGCCTGCGGATCGGGCATGGCCGTTCCCTTTGTTTTCAAGACCGCGTGCGGTGTGCTGGTGGGGAATCAGGTGTGCAGGTGGCTGTTGGTGCCGTCGTGGCCGTCGGCCGCTTCGTCGTTGAACCAGTAGTCACCGGCGGCGAGGTAGCGGAAGTGGTGGGTGCTGTGGGCCGGCAGGCTGACGCTGGCGGCGCGAGTGCCGTCGCCGCGGGGGGTCAGGGGGTGGGCGGCGGGGTTCCAGTGGTTGAAGTCGCCGACGACGCTGACCGGCCCGTCGGGGGTGCCGTCGGGCAGGATGAAGGTGATCTGGGTGCGGCCCTTGATCTTCTTGCGTTCGAGCACGGAGACTCCCGGCCATGTAGGTGAGGGTTCGACCCGTGCATCCTGGTCCGCGCATGCGGGGGCGGTTGCCGCACACGCCCGCGCGGCCTGCGGACATCACCCGGCCGGTGGCCGAAGACGACGGATGCCTGCCGGGCCGGCCGTATCCGCCCGGTCCGGTCGCCCCTCGGTGCGCAGAAGGTGCCCGGTCCGCTCGATGACCTCCCGGACAGCGCGTGTGAAGGCGAGGAAAGCGGTACCGGGCGGCAGGGGAGGCCACATAAGACATACGGGTTCCCCCAGGTGGGCCGAATGGTCCACCCCGGCGCACTGCGGCGAGGGCGCCTCCCCGCCGGACTGGCATCGTGGGAGCGAGCACGCACGTCCGAACCGGTTGGCTGGCAGGCGGCAGGTGGAATGGTGAACGGACCCGTCATCGACTATCAGACCGTCTTCCAGGCCCTTCCCGCCGGGATCGCGCTGCTGACCCCCGACCTGGTGTACGCGGACGCCAACGAGGCCTTCCTGACGCTGGCCGGGCGCACCCGCGGCCAGATCATCGGCCACTACCTCTTCGACGTCTTCCCCGACAACCCCAACGACCCCTCGGCCACCGGCATGCGCAACCTGTACGCCTCCCTACGGCGCGTCGCCACCACCGGCGAACGCGACACCATGGCCCTGCAACGCTACGACGTGGAGGACCTCGACCGCCCCGGGGTATGGCAGGAGCGCTACTGGAGCCCGGTCAACGTCCCCGTCCTCGCCCCCGACGGCACCGTGGCACTGCTGCTGCACCGCGTCGAGGAGGTCACCGAACTCATCAAGGCCCGCGGCACCCGCCGCGGCAGCGACCGCACCCAGGTCCTCGAAGCCGAGCTCTACACCCGCGCCCGGGAACTACAGGACCTCAACGAACGGCTGCGCCAGGCACACGCCCGCGAACGCGAGGTCGCCCTCCACCTCCAGCAGGCGATGCTGCCCGCGCCCCGTCCCCTCGGCCACCACCGCGCCGCCGTCCGCTACCAGCCCGCAATGGGCGCCCTGAACGTGTGCGGCGACTGGTACGACCTCGTCGACATGCCGGAATCAGGCCGCACGGCCGTCGCCGTCGGCGACGTCGTAGGCCACGGCCTTCACGCGGCCGGCGTCATGGGCCAGCTCCGCAGCGCCCTGTCCGCCGCCTCCCACGTCGCCGACGGCCCCGCGCGGGCCCTCGAAGTCCTCGGCCTGTACGCGCGCTCCGTCGACGGCGCCGAATCCACCACCGCCGCCTCCGTCTTCGTCGACTGGAACAGCCGCACCCTCACCTACAGCAGCGCCGGCCACCCCCCGCCCGCCCTCTGCCACCCCGACGGCACCGTCACCTTCCTGGACCAGGCCACCGACCCCCCGCTCGGCGCCCGCCCCGAACACGTCCCCCGCCCCCAGGCCCACACCGCCTTCACCGAGGGCTGCGTCCTGGTCCTCTACACCGACGGACTGATCGAACGCCGCCGCGAGGACATCGACACCGGGCTCGCCCGGCTCGCCCGCGCCCTGGCCCGCCACCGCACCGCCGACCCCGAAACCCTCTCCGACGCCCTCCTGGCCGACCTCATCCCACCCGCGGGCGCCACCGACGACACCGCCCTGATCACCCTGCACCTGTGACCTTCGAAAAGAAGACTCGGCGCTGCACCGTGGCCTGCAACCCCGACGCCGCTTGGCGGGGGAAGGGGGATGGTCGGCCGAACCGGCCGGGTACTGTCGGTGTCGATGATGCCGAGATCATCAAGGTTGCGAGGAACTAAAAACATGGGCGGGGACGGTCGGGAAGCGGGGGAAGCGGGGGAAGCGGGGGACGCGCGAGCGTACGAACTGTCGCTGCTGTACTGCATGGACGGTCGGGTGCCCGGCACGCTCCTGGACGGGGCTCTCGCCCGGTTGGGGGCAACACACGGCGAGATGAGGCGCGAGTGGCAGCGGGTCACCGACCTCGGACCGGCGAGGCCGGGCCGGATGTACGCCACCCTCGAGTTCCTGAAGGGGGCGCGGGTCGGCGGCAGTCGGAGGACGAACGGCAGCCTGGTGGTCGAGCGGCACCGGTTCGCGACGTGGCCGGACTTCGAGTACGAGGTCGAGTACGACACCGACGGCCCGGGCTGGATGCTGAACAGGGCCGAGTTCGTACGGCTCTCGGGCTCAATGCCTCCCGACGCGCCCCCAGCTCCGTGGCGCTGCCTGAAGAACGAGGCCCTCGCCGGGTTCGAGGTTCTGCGCGAGATCGACAGCTGGGGCAGCTACGACTCGTACGAGGTGCGGGACGCCGATGGCGCGCGCCTTTTCCTCTCCTTCAGCCACGGCCTGCTCCTGGAGGTCGCACCGCTGGAGAGCCTCCCCGGACAGCCGGCCGACCACGGCCAAGACGAAGCCCGGAGGCAACAGCCGTGACCCGGACGGCGAGGCCGGGTCCACCGAAGGGGCCGATGCACCTGCATCGCGCCCGAGGACGGCTACGCGGCAGAGTGGCGCGGCCTGGCCCGCGATGCGACGAACGAACCCGCGACCGCCCCGCCCACCAAGCCACACCCCACCCGCCGACCGGCGGATCAGCTGGAGCAGACGCAGACCACGGCACGGCCGGAACCTAGCGCAGCTTCACCCACTTGTCGGCTCCGTGGTGTTCCGACTCCTTTGCATTCGGCCACCGAACCTCGCGCAAGAAACCTGTTTGGCGGACCACCGCGACCGCTGCTACGTTCTCGGAGGCCGTGCGAGAGAACGAGGAGGTGGTACCCGTGAACGCAGTATCGACATGGGTGCTCCCCTCCGGGGTCACGGTCGGGCGATAGGTCGTCCGGGAGCGCCGCTCACGCGCACTCCCGAAAGGGCACGACCATGCACTTCACTTCCGAACAGCACCTCGACGACGGTGTCCTGGAACGTGAATTCACCCTCGGCGAGATCCCCGGCATCCTGTGGACTCCCGCCGCCGCATCAGCATCCGCACCGGCACCGCTGATCCTGCTAGGCCACCCCGGCGGACTGCACAAGATGTACCCCCGGCTGGTGGGGCGGGCCCGGCAGTCTGCGGCGGAGGGCTTCGCCACAGCCACCATCGAGCTCCCCGGCAGCGGGGCCCGGCCCCGTTGGGACACCGCGGAGCAGGCCCGCGCCGACCTGCGTCGCGCCCTGGAGGCCGGCGCGCCGGTCAACGACGAGATCGTCGACGCCCTCATCCTCCCGCTGGTCGACAAGGCGGTCCCGGAATGGCAGGCCGCCCTGGACGCCCTCCTCTCGCTGCCGGAGATCGGCGGCCCGGTCGGGTACTCGGGGGGAGTGATCTCCATCGGGACCCGGTTGGCGGTGGTCGAGCCGCGCATCTCGGCCGCCGTTCTGTTCGCCGGGAGTTTCGTACCTCGCGCCATGTTCGAGGAGGCCCGCCAGGTCACCATTCCGCTGCACGTCCTGCTCCAGTGGGACGACGAGGGGAACGACCGGCAGGCGGCCCTGGACCTGTTCGACGCCTTCGGCTCCAAGGAGAAGACCCTGCACGCCAACATGGGCGGGCACACCGGCGTCCCGCAGTTCGCGGGGGACGCCGCGGCCCAGTTCTTCACCCGGCACCTGAAATGAAGCCGGGCCGCCGGGCCACCAGCAGACGATAGGACGCGCTGACCGGACGCTGCTCGTCGAGGCAAGGCCCCAGCCCTCCTCTGCTGTTCGTGCCGTGGGCCCCTACCAGCTCGGCAAGGGCCCACGCTGTCCGATACGAGAGTTGGGGGTTGCCCTCAAGTCTGGTTGAGCTTCTAGGTTCAGGGGCGCCGATGTCGACGTACCGGAGAGGAACGGCCATGAGGACGCTGGTGCTGGGAAGAACGCCAGCCAGGGTGACGGAGGTGCTGGCCACGCTGCGCGCGGACGGCTTTGACGCGGAGGGAGTGAGCACCGACGAGGAGGCCCGAAGGCTTTTGGAGACCGACGAGTTCGGGGTGCTGATCATTGGCGGAGGCGTGGAGCCGGATTCCCGCACAGCGATCAAGGAGTTCGCGGCGCAGCACCGGGTGCGACGGGTGATCGACGGCGCGCTGACGGCGCCCTTCGACACCTACGTACGGCGGGAGTTCGAGCCCCTGATCCGGGAGGCCGCCGCCAAAGGGTGACCGTTCGACGGGTGAGGTGCACGACGAGGTGCACGACGAGGTGCACGACGAGGGCAGGCCGGGCGGCTGCGGCTGCGGCTGCGGCGGCCACCTCGTCCGGGCTGGCCTGTCGGTCCCGCTCCGAGGGGACGCTGACTTCCCCGACGGTCACCCGGACAAGGTGTCGGGGCCCCTGCCCGGCGCCGGGATGTCGGCCCCGCTGGACCGGCACCTCGCCCTGGGGCCGGACAGGCCGCGGTCCGCCTCGGCTGGGTTCCCCTGCTCGGCACGGCCGAGGCCGACCACGGCAAGGCCGACGGCGGTGTGGTCGAGGCTCCGCGGACATCCTCCTGCTGGAGGCGTCGGGGCCCCGGCGGGCCAGTCACCGGCATCACCGATATGGGGGGCCGCCGTCCGCAGGAAAGCGGATAGTCGGCCTGGAACGAGAGGTAGGGATCTCCCCGCTGGTCCGATTCGGGCGGCGCCTTGGAGCGCCTCAGGTCCATCGAGCACCGCGCGGTGCGGCCGTTCGACTCCACAACCGGCACCGCCGGCGCGGCGCCTTCCGCCGTACCCGATCAGCAGGCCGTCCAGGGAAAGGAGTCAGCATGGTCACCAGCCCAGCAAGAACCACGCTCATGGCAGAGGTGGAGCGATTGCCCACGCCGCCGCTGCGCACCTCCACGGAGATCCAGGGCAATATCCTGGCCGCGTTTCACAAGGACTACATGACGTTCCGCTACCTGCGATTCCCGGACGCGGCCCGCGGACGGGGTTGGCTCTCGGCGATGCTGAACACGGTCTCGGTGACCGCCGAAGTGGAGGACTTCAACGAGGCGTTCTCCCTCTCCCGCCGCGCCTACGGTCAGGACCCTGACAAATGCGCGACCTGGGTGGGGCTGTCCCTCACCTATCAGGGTCTGATGGAGGTCTCGGTCCAGCCCGAACAGGTCGAGAAGGACCTGTACGCTTTCGAGGCGCTGCGGGCGGGCGCCGACGGGCGGGCCGCGATCGTGGGCGACGACCCGGCCCAGTGGGTGTTCGGTTCCGGTGAGAACACCGTGCACGCGGTCGTGGTGGTCGCCGCGGACACCAAGGAAGACCTGGACAACAAGCTGCTGAAGATCGCGGCGGCGGACAGTGCCCATGGCATGATCCTGGTGGGCGAGGACAAGGGTGAGATCCTGCCGGGCGAGCTTCGAGGGCATGAGCACTTCGGTTTCAAGGACGGTGTCTCCCAGCCCGGAATCAGTCAGTTCCACCGCGAGGACCCCAGGAAACCCGGATATCGCGAGAATCGGCTGGGGGCCGAACTCATCGCGCCCGGCGAGTTCGTCTTCGGGTACCCGTGCGAGGAGGGCAGCAATAACCGCACCGGGCCGGCGTGGATGAAGGACGGCTCGTTCCAGGTGGTGCGCCGTCTCCACCAGGACGTGGCGAGCTGGCGCGCCGCCATTGCGGAGGCGGCGAAGAATTTCACTCCCGCGCTGGATTTCGACGGGCTCGCCGCCCGCGTGGTCGGCCGGAATCCGGACGGCACGCCGCTGGCCAGGCCGTCCGATCCGGTGGCCGGTATCGGTAGCGATCTCAACGACTTCGACTACCGGAACGACCCGCGCGGCCAGGACACACCCTGCGCTGCACACACGCGCAAGACCAACCCGCGTCATGCCGACCCGGCCATCCATACGCGCAGCCACCGCATGCTGCGCCGCGGCATCCCGTACGGCCCGCCCCTCGTACCGGGTCAGCCCGATGACGGGCAGGAGCGCGGCCTGCTGTTCGTGTGCTACGGCACATCGCTCGAGGAGCAGTTCGAGCATGTCCAGGCACGATGGGCGAACGCCGCGGACTTCACACCTGGGGAGCCGGGCGCACCCACCGGCAGAGACAACGTCTGCGGTCCCGGAGGTGAGGCCCAGTTCGAACTGGGCGAGAACGGCCCGCAGGGCACCGTGGACATGCGCGGCTTCCTCAAGACCATGGGCATGGTGTACGCCTTCACTCCGTCCATGTCCACACTGCGGCTGCTCGCCGAGGGCGCGCCACTGCCCCGATAGACCACCCTGCCCTCGCCCCGCAAGCCACGAGGAGTCCCTCGCTTCGTCGGCCCCGGTTGAACGGACAGCCGGGGCTGAAGGAAACTCCGCGTCCCGGGACGGCCGTCCCTCGAAATTCGCCCAAGGCCGTCCGCCGCCATACGCCGAGAGCTGACCCTGGGCTCTGGTCTGCGGCCTCTGACCTTGAACCAGGGCGCCGCGCCCTCCATCAGCATCCTCCGGTTCCACGTTCTTCCTGGGGACGCAGGGGTTGCTTGGGCAGTTTGGCAGTTCGTTCCCGGTGGGCTGCGGCGGCCTGTCGCATGGCCGTCTGCTCCGTAATGCCGAACAGCCTCATCAGTTTGAGCGGATTGGCGGTCTCGAACGCATCGTTGAGGACCCGGTCCCGGCGCAGGCCCTCCAGGGACACCCCCTTGGGGAGGACTCCTTGGAGCAACCCGATGCTGACGGCCGGCTGGTCGGGGCCAAGCGCGGTCTTCTGGCTGACCAACAGGCGCGGGTTGGTTGAAGCCCGTCGGCGGCGGTGGCGGGAAGTCAGCCAATCGATGCCGAGCTGGTGGGTGGACCCCTCCAGATGGACAGTGTGCCGCACCAGCCGGTGGCGGATTTCGAGAGTGCCGCGGGCGAGGCTCAGGTCGGTGGTCCGGACCGTACGCATGTTGCGGCTCCTGCCCCCACCCACGCCGATCGGCAGGTCGATCAGCAGTTGTATAGCCCCTGCCGTGGCGGGCCGGGTCTCGTCGAGGAGGCGGTACGGGTGGCAGCCGCGGCAGCGGCCGATCGGCCGGGGTCAGCGCGGGGCCTGCCGCTCAGCGTGTGCGGGGCCTTTCCGGGCCCCGCTGGGTCCGGTGGTGTAGGTCGGCCGCTGACCGGGCCCTGTGTACCGCCCGTGCTTGCCCGTCGCGGACCGCTCCTAGCCGGTCCGGCGGGCGGTGAGCAGCAGGTACTCCCATTCCATGACGCCGTCCTGCAGCGCGCCGGCCGCCAGGTCGGTGAGGGCCGCGTCCAGGTCGGCGGTCCGCTGGGGGTCGTCGGCGATGCTCCGGTAGACCGCGATCGTGGGCCCATAGGTGGCCTTGAAGAACTCGCGGAAGTCCTCCGGCTCCCGGAAGGCGTCCACGCGGAGGGTTCGGCGGTGCGCCTGGACATCGGTGACGCGGTCGCCGAGCAGCGTGCGTACGTGCTCCTCCTGGCCCCACAGCGGTGGCGGCTGGGCTCCCGGGGGAGGCGGCGGTGCGTACGGCTTCATGGTGGCGAACATCTGCCCGATGAAGCCTTCGGGGGTCCAGTTGAGCAGCCCGATGGTGCCTCCGGGCCGGCAGACCCGCACCAGTTCGTCGGCGGTGGCCTGGTGGTGTGGGGCGAACATGACTCCGACGCAGGACATCACCGTGTCGAAGGTGCCGTCATCGAAGGGGCAGCGGCTCGGCGTCGGCCTCCTGCCAGCTCAACGTGGCGCCGTGCGCCTCGGCCTCCTTCCGGCCCTCGGCCAGCAGCTCGGGTGTGAGGTCGGAGGCGACCACGTTGCCGCCGGCCAGGGCAGCCGGGATCGAGGCGTTCCCGGACCCGGCGGCGACGTCCAGCACTCGGTCGCCGTCCTTGACGGCGCAGGCCTCCACCAGGGCGGGGCCGAGAGCCGCCACGACCTGAGTGGCGACCGCCGGGTAGTCGCCGAGTGCCCACATCATCCGGTGCTTCGCTTTGAGCGCGAGGTCGGCCTCGCGTGCGTCCGCCGGTCCAGCCGGAACTCGAACCGCAGCCGCCGAACACGGTGTTCGGCCGCGACCTTTCCGAGCCGCTCAGCGGTGAGTTGGCAAGCTCAGGCTGATGGGTGCATTCCACCGATCTGATGCTGGTTGCCGTCCCGGCCGAGCGGATTTCCGACTCAGGTCACAGGTCACGGGGTCACAGGTCAGGGCCACAAGGGTCGTTGGGGAGCGGGGCGAAGGGTGTCCGTGTGTGCCCCTCGGGCGAGCAGCCGGCGAAGGGGCCCTGTAGGGGGTCCATCAGAACGCGCAGGTGCGGATCGGCATGTTGGATCCACCAGGTTGTCAGGCCGAGGGTTGGTTCAAGACGCAGCTGCTCCCAGGCCAGCCAGAGCGCGGACAGCCGGGCCCCCGCCTCGGGGTGGTCCCACCAGCGCGGACACCAGGTGGCGGTCGTACCGTTCAGGGGTCGGCGGATGGTGGGGGCCAGAAAGTCGGTGACGAAGGCGAAGACGTCGTCGAAGTACAACGGGACTTCGGTGCCTGGAGGGTGCTCCTCCACCGGCGGCACGGAGAAGGGAGGACGCGGCTTGCGCGGCGGCTTGGGCGGGGGGTACGCCTTCAGCAGCGCGTCGAGGGCGCTGTCGCGGTACCGGAGCTCCTTCAGGATCCAGCCTTGGAGCTGCTCCTGCAGTTCGGCGACCTCGGCGTAGGCGTCCGCCTCCAGGCAGTCGACGAGCCGTTTCCTCCAGGTGTCCAACTCCCGGCCATGGTGGTCCTCCTCGTACGGCGTTCGGGCACCTGCCAGGAAGAAGGCCAAGGTCATGTGGTGGCGCTTCCACGCCGTGTCGCCCGCTGCCTCGGCCGTGACCTGCGCCGCCACCCGCTGTGCGTGCTCGGCTGCTGAGTCGTCCGTGGAGCCGGTGCTCTCGTTCGGTGCTTCGTTCATGAGGTGACGATAGCCTATTATCGTCGCAGCGACGATAATAGTGACGCGGGCATGCCCAGCCCGTGCCCATGCAGCTTTCGGGCAGCTTGGCCCCCTCGTCCATGTGGCACCCGCTGAGAGCTCAACTGACCACCCGTCAGCGACTGAACGCGTACACCAGCTCCGTGCCCAATCCCATAGCGGCGGCCCGGACGATCGCCGGCCCCTCCAACCCGGACCGCATCGAAGACCCGGTCATCACCTGGATGCAGCGCGCCCGCACAGTCCTGGGGCTGGTGGCCGCAACCTGGCTGGTACTGGCCTATCCCTTGCGTGAGGGGCGCCAGGATTTCGTGCTCGGCAAGCTGGAGGGAATGCTGATCGGCTGCGCCATCATCGTGGTGGCCGGAGTCATCGGCATCGGCCTGTGCATCATCCTGGCCCGCGCTCCGTTGGGGCGCGTCTACACGCGCCGCCTGGGCGGGCCGCTGCTGGCGCTCGGCGCGCCGGTCCTCGGGGCCGGCGTGATCTGGCTGATGACGGCAGCCCTGAGCGGCGACATCATTTCGCCCTCGGACGTGGGCCCGCACGACATCACCTTCGGGCTCTTCGGTAGCTTCCTGGGCACGATCTTCACCGGCCTCCTGATCGTCCTGCTGTTCGTCGCGGCCGGACTCGTCTGCGTCGTCGTTCTCATCGCGGCCGTGCTCTTCACCCTGGCCGCCCTGGTCGTCGGGTTGAACTGCTGCTTCCGCACGGGTGACGTGCACGAGCTGCTCCCGGCCCTGCTGTCACCGCTGCTGGTCTGGTCCCTCTTCGGCTTCCAGCTCTCCGACAGCCCTACGCCTGCCGTGCAGCATCTCCTCGGCCTCGAATCCTCCCTCCTCCCGGAGCCATCGCCCGGGAGCAGGGAAGGGGAGAGAGGGGAGGGGTTCAAGCCTCCAGCAGCGCGTCTCGCACCGGGATCCAGTCCAGGGCGGAGCGGATGCCGTCCTCCAGGGACAGCTTCGGCGTCCAGCCCAGCAGCTGGGCCGCGCGGTCGCTCTTGGTGTAGCCGCCGGCGACGTCACCGGGACGGGGTCCGGCGTCGGTGGTGGCCAAGGGCGTACTGACGACACGGTTGAAGGCGTCGCACAGTTCCCGGACCGTGGTACCGGAGCCGGTGCCCAGGTTGATCGCGATCGAGCGCTCCAGCCCCGTGAGGATGGAGTCGAAGCGCTCGATCGCCGCGATGTGGGCGGCGGCGAGGTCCCAGACGTGCACGTAATCCCGGATGCCCGTGCCGTCACGCGTCGGGTAGTTCGTCCCAGTGATCGGGAACGGGCGGCCTTCCTGGTGCGCCCGGATCAGCACGCCCAGAGCGTGGCTGGGCCTGCGCAGCTGAAGCCCGGTCCGCAACTCGGGGTCAGCACCGACAGGGTTGAAGTACCGCAGCGACAGCACCCGCATCTTGCCGGCGGCGGCGATGTCCGCGAACATCTCCTCACACACCGCCTTCGTCCGCGCGTAGGGGCTCTGCGGAGCCAGCGGCGAATCCTCGTTGACGGCAGAGCCGTCCTCCGCCTGGTAGATGGAAGCCGAGGAGCTGAAGATGATGCGGTCGCAGCCGTTGCGGTACAGGTGGCGTACGAAGTCCAAGCTCTTGCTGACGTTCGCCTCGTAGTATCCGATCGGGTCCGCCACGGACTCCGGGACCACGATCAGCGCTGCGCAATGCACCACGGCGGAGATCTCCGGGTGCTCCGAGAAGATTCGGTCGATCAGCGCACCGTCCGCGATGTCGCCCTCATAGAAGGTGCGACCCTCGGTGAACTCGCGTCGGCCGCGGACGAGATTGTCGAGGATCAGGGGGGTGATGCCTGCGTCCAGACAAGCGGAGGCGACGGTGCTGCCGATGTAGCCGGCTCCCCCGGCGATGAGGACGGTGGTCACAATGATCTCTTCCTCGGTCGTCTGTACCTCAGCGGATAACCGAAGGCCCAGGCTAGCGGAGAAACCGGGCAGGGGAGGGCGGCCGTCTGAGCGGCCAGCACGCCTACGTCATCGCTGACCAGCCCGGGGCTCCCGACGACGTGCTGGTCGGGGAGGTCGCCATGGAGAAGGGCTGGCCGCGCTGGGCCCGAGTGGGGGCCGCGGGCCGCCGCTCTGCAGCCGGTGGCCGATCCACCGGCGCCGGGAGCCGCGGTCACCCCGGGAACCGGCCTGCCGAACGCAGCTGCCAGCGCCGTTCGGCATAGGCCAGGTCGTCCCGCCACAGCCGGCCCGCCGCGGTGCGCATCACCGGGCGGAGGAGCGGGGCGGCCCGGCGTACGAAGGCGAAGCCCGGGCGGTCGGAGGTCGCCACCACCGCCTCGGTCACCGCCGTGCGCGGACGACCCCGCTCGTCCGGCCCGAGCGGGGTCGCATGGGTTTCCACCACGGAGCCCACGCCTTCCCCCTCCGTGATGCACATGACCACGGTGCGCGGGCCCGGAGCGGTGAAGACCGCCCGCACCGGCACCACCAGCCGCCCGGCCACCTTGAAGGAGACGTCGACCGTGAACCGGTCGTCGGCGTCGCCCTCGCCGGGGGAGCCGACCACCGTCAGGTCGACGAACGAGTACGGGTGGAACCACGCCCCGTGCCACGGATCCAGACGGTTGGCCACGACGTCCTCGGGTTCGCAGGCCCCCGTGCCCTCGTACACGGCGCTCACCCCGCGTGCGCCGGCCGGGCGGACCGGTACGACGGGGGCGTCCGAGGGCTCCTCCCCGCCGGCCTCGTCGAGCCGCACCCAGACGAGGACGCCGTCGTCGAAGGCCGGCAACGGTCCCCAGCCCGCGAACGGGGCCCCGTCGAGGGCGAGTCCGTGCCAGCGGCACACCAGCGTCCCGCACCGGACAGGGCTGTCCGCCAGTGGCGCCCCGAGGTGCGGGCAGACACCTGGCCCGGCGACCAGCCCTCCGTCCGCGCCGCGCCAGACGACCACCTCACGGCCCGCGACCGTACGGGCCAGGGGGCGGTCGCCGCGCAGGGTGGCGGAGGCCCCCACGACGTACCAGTTCCCGGACGGTCGGGCCTGGGCCCGTTTCAACGCCCCTGCAATGACGCCCGGCTTGGCGTCGCGCCAGGTGGGCCGCTGCCGGTGCCACGGCACGTTCCTGCGGCGCAGAGAAAGGAGCGGACGGGCACCCCGTGCGGACGGTTCGGGGCTCACGCGCTCTCCTCGGAGACCGGCCGGGCGGTGCCGGCGGGCGGCGCCTGGTGCGGCGCCTGGTGCAGCGCCGGGTGCATCGGCGGGTGTGTCGGCGGCAGCGTAGGCGTGCGCGCCGCTGCTGACCGGATCCGGTGGCGCAGCCTGGCCCCGACCACCCGGGCCAGCCCCCGCGCCGCCACCGCCGCACGCTGCCGGCCCGGCACCACGGCACGCCGGTGCAGTACGGGGTAGCCGTCCCGGGCGACGGCGTCGAGAATGCTCCCGTACAGCACGTACGCCGTCCGGATGCAGGGCCGGGACACCGGATCGAGCATGGCGAGGCCGGGCTCCGCCTCCCGGTAGACGCGGCGGGTGAGCGCCTCGAACTCCCGCAGGGCGGCGTGCACACGGCGGTCCTGGCGGCCCGTGTCACGGCACCGGCGCAGCAGTTCCCGGTCGACACCGTGCCCGGCCAGCAGATCGGCCGGCAGGTACACCCTCCCGCGGTCGAGGTCCTCGCCGACGTCCCGCAGGAAGTTGGTCAGCTGGAAGGCCACACCGAGGGCCGCCGCATGCGGCTCGGCCTCCTCGTGCGGCACCACCGTGCCCAGCACCGGCAGCATCTGCAGGCCGATCACGGCGGCCGAGCCGTGCATGTAGGCGCGCAGGTCGGCGTAGCCGGCGTAGTCCGTCACCACCAGGTCGGACCGCATCGCAGCCATGAAGTCGCGGAAGTGGCTGTGCCGGATGGCATAACGGCGCGCGGTGTCGGCCAGGGCCAGCACCACCGGTTCGTCGCAGACACCGTGCCGCAGTGCGCTGTCCATACACCGCTCAAGCGCCGCCAGATGCGCGCCGCGACGGCCCCCGCCCACCCTGCGGTCCGGCGAGTCGACGATGTCGTCCGCCCACCTGGCGAACCCGTACAGCGCGTGCACGGCCGGCCTGCGCTCGGCCGGCAGCAGGCGGGTGGCCAGGAAGTACGTCTTGCCGTGGGCCGCGTTGAGCTCGCGGCACCGGTGGTACGCCGCTCGCAGCGCCGGGTCGGTGATTCCCGCGGCGTCGAGTTCGCGTCCGGTCATCGGGCCGCCCCCTCGGTCCGGGCGGAAAGACGCCGGCCGCGCCCCGTGATCCGGGCGGCCGCCAGCTTCCCCGACACCAGGGCGGTCGGCACGCCCACGCCGGGTGTGGTGCCGCAGCCGGCCAGTACGGCGTTCTCCGTGCCCCGCACCAGATTGCGGGGCCGGAACGGCCCCGTCTGCAGGAAGGTGTGGGCCGCCGAGAAGGGGGTGCCCGCCGCATGCCCCTGGCCCAGCCAGTCGGCCGGGGTGACGAGGGACTCGTCCTCGATGGCCGCCTCGATGCCGCCGAGGCCGCGCCGTTCCAGCTCGCGCAGGAGACCGGACCGGTAGCGCGGGCCGAGCTCGCCCCAGGCGGCGGCACTCGGGCCGATCTCGGTGTTGGGACAGGGAGCGAGGACGTAGTGCAGATGGCGGCCCGGTGGGGCGAGGGCGGGGTCGGTGGCCGTCGGTCGGGTGATGAGCAGCGACGGATCGCTCATGAGCCGCCCCCGGCGGGTGAGCTCGTCGAAGGTGGTCCCCCAGGCAGCGCCGAACGAGATCGTGTGATGGGCGAGCTGCGGCCAGGTGCGGTTCGTACCGGCGTGCAGCACGACGGCGGAGGGGGAGTGCCGCAGCCGCACCGGCCGGCGGGGACGCCGGCCGATGAGCCGGTACGCGACCGGCAGGTCCGGCGTGAGGACGACCGCGTCACAGGGGATGCGGTCCTTCGCGGTGACGACGGCGATGACCCGCTCGCCCGACCGTTCCAGCCGGGTCACCCGCTCGCCGAACCGCAGCTCGGCACCCGCGTCCGCGGCGGCGTCCGCCATGGCCTGCGGCAGGGCGTGCATACCGCCGCGGGGGAAGTACACCCCGGCCACCGTGTCCATGTAGGCGATGACGGCGTAGGCGGCGAGGGCCCGGGCCGGCGGCACACCCGCGTACAGGGCCTGGAAGGAGAAGACCCGCTGCAACCGCTCGTCCTTGAGGAAGCCGCCGATGCGCCGGTCCAGCCGCGAGAAGCCGCCGAGCACCGCAAGCCGGGCGAGGTCACGGGTCAGCAGGTCGAGGGGGGAGTCGAAGTTCGCGTCGATGAAATGGCGCATCTGGGCCCGGAAGAGGCGCTCCAGCCAGGCACGCAGCCGCCGGTAGCCCGCCGCCTCGCCGGCACCGGCGAACCGCTCGACCTCTGCGGCCATCGCCTCGCCGTCGCTGTGCACGTCCAGCGTGCTGCCGTCCGCGAAGGAGGCCCGGTAGGCCGGGTGCAGCGCAATCAGGTCCACCCGCCGGTGCAGACTGTCGCCGACCGCGGCGAATGCTTCGTCGGCGAGATCGGGCATGGTCAGCACGGTCGGGCCGGTGTCGATCCGGTAGCCCCTCACGTTCAGGCGTCCCGCCCGTCCGCCGGGCAGGTCATCCCGTTCGACGACGGTGACCCGGCGTCCGGCGCCCAGCAGATGGAGGGCCGCCGACAGGCCGGCCAGTCCCGCCCCGACGACCACCACGTGGTCCGTACGGCCGGACACCGTGCGGGTCATCGCCCGGCCTCCGGCGTTCCGGAGCCCACCGGTGCGAAAGCGGGCGCGGGACGTGCGTGCGAGGGCGGGCTGCCCGCTGCGCCGGAAGACGTCGCCGCGGCCAGCAGCCCGCGCAGGCGGCCCCTGGCGTCCGCCGCGCCGAGGCGGGCGCCGTCGAAGTGGCGCAGCCCCTGCGCCGACAGGCGGCCGATCTGCTCCTCGACCGCCGCCCGGGCGCCGGTACGCACCAGGACCTCCCGCACCTCCTCGAGTGCCTCCGGAGTCCGACCCTCGCCGTCGAGGGCCCGCCGGAGCACCTCCAGGGCAGGCCGGTCACCCTTCCTCTCGGCGCGCGCCACCGCCAGGGCGACCAGATAGGTCGGCTTTCCCTCCCGGATGTCCCCGCCGCAGCTCTTGCCGGTGCGCCGGGGGTCGCCGAAGACGTCGTCGAGGTCGTCGCGCAGCTGGAACGCCGTACCCACCCGCCGCCCCGCCGCCCCCAGCGCCCGCATCGTACGGCCGTCCGCACCCGCCACCGCCGCGCCCAGCACGAGGGGCCGTCCGACCGAGTACAGCGCGCTCTTGAGGCAGGCGGCGCGCAGCGCGTGCGGCAGCGAGCGCGACGCGGTCAGCTGGCCCTGCAGGTCGAGGAACTGACCCGCCACCATCTCCATGCGCATGTCGCTCCACAGCCGGCGCACCACGCTCGCCGTGCACGGGTCGAGCGCCGAGTCGGCCACCACGTCGTCCGCCCACGCCAGCGCCAGGTCCCCGGCCAGAATCGCGGCCGCCTCCCCGAACCGGGCGACGCGGGTCGGCGAGGCGACACCGCTGTACCGTTCGCGCACATCGGTGTGCATCGCCGGACGGCCGCGCCGCAGCGTCGAGCCGTCCATCAGGTCGTCGTGGACCAGCGCGCAGGTCTGGAGCAGTTCGAGGGCCGCACCGATCCTCAGGGCCGCCGTGGCCGTCGACTCGTCGGCCCCGCCGCAGGCACGCATCGACCACCAGACGAGCTGCGAGCGGGTGCGCTTGCCGCCCTCCTTGGTGAAGCGCGCGACACGCCCGACCAGTTCACGAGCGAACGTGTCGTCCAGGACCCCGGCCCGGCTGAGCCGGTCGGCGAGCAGCCGGTCCAGTACGTGCCCCACCGCGGCGGGCACGTCCGTGTCGACGGCGTCGGGCTCGACCGCCGGTAGGACGAGGCCTTCCGGCCCGCTTCCGCCGTGCGCCGCGGCGGCGGCCGACCCGCCCGGCCGCCCCCTCCGCGGCGAGGACCCCGAAGGGGCCACCAGGCGGGGGACGGGCGGCGGCGTGTCCGCGGGGTGGTCCTTCGCCTGGGTGGGGCGCATCCCGGTTCCTCTCCTCGGTCTCGATCGCTCCTCACGGGTTTTCGGTCCATTCCCGCGATACGGATGCGGTGCGGAGCGCCCTACGCCGAACGCGCGGGATTGCCACCGCGCGGACGCACCCGCCCGGGTGACCGCATCCGGGGACTGCATCCGATTCCACGCGGAGGCGGGAATCCTCACACGTCGCGCGCACGCAGACGTCGTGATGGAGACCTCGGATGGAGACGTCGGATGGAGACGTCGTGATGGAGACGTCGGGATGGAGGGAGCCGCCGTGCTGGAGGCGGACGTGGTGGTCATCGGTGGGGGAGCCGCCGGGCTGTCCCTGGCCCATCGCCTGAGCGGACACATGCCCGGAGCACGGACCCCGTCCGTGCTCCTCGTCGACGCCCCGCCCGGCCCGCTGCGGCCCGGCCCGCGCACGTGGTGCTTCTGGGAGCCCGGCCGCGGCCGCTTCGACGACGCGGTGCGATCGCAATGGCGTCACCTGCGGGTACGGCCGCCCGCCGGCGGCGCGATCGAGGGCGACATCGCGCCGCTGCGGTACAAGATGATCCGCTCCGACGACTTCGAGTCCATGGTCGCTCGGGACCTCGCGCGCAGCCCCAACGTGCGGCGCCTGGAAGCGACCGCGGACACCGTGGAGGAGACTCCCGCCGGAGCACGCGTGCTGACGACCCGACCCGATGGCCGCACCCACGCCCTGCAAGCACGCTGGGTCTTCGACTCGCGGCCCCTCGCCAGTCTCCCGGCCGCCCGCACCACCTTGCTCCAGCACTTCCACGGCTGGTTCGTACGCACTGCTCGGCCCGCCTTCGACCGCGACACCGCCGAACTGATGGACTTCCGCACCCCGCAACCCGCCGACGGGCTCTCCTTCGGCTACGTCCTTCCCACCGGCCCGTACGAAGCCCTCGTGGAGTACACCGAGTTCTCCCCGCGCACCCTGACGGCGAGCGGCTACGAAGCGGCGCTGCGCCACTACGCCGACGACGTGCTGCGCCTGGGCGACCTGGACGTGGTCGCGAGCGAGACCGGGGTGATCCCCATGACGGACGCTCCCATGCCGCGGCGGGTCGGCGCATCGGTGTTCCGGATCGGTGCCGCGGGCGGTGCGACCCGCCCGGCCACCGGATACACCTTCGCCGGACTCCAGCGCCAGACACGGGCGGTCGCCGCCGCCCTGCGGCAGGGGCGCCGGCCGGTACCGCCGGCCGCCCACTCCGTGCGGGCCCGCACCATGGACGCGGTACTGCTGCGCGCCCTGGACAGCGGCCGGGTCGACGGCCCCGCTCTGTTCTCCCGGCTGTTCACCCGCGTCCCGATGGGTCGGCTGCTGCGCTTCCTCGACGGGCGCACCAGCTTGTTCGAGGACCTCTCCGTCGGTCGGCACACCCCGGTCGGCCCCATGCTGCGCACCGCCGTGGAGCTGCCCCGACTGCCGCGCCGCCCCTTCCGCTGAACCTCCCGTCCCCACCAGTTTCTGGAGACCGCATGACCCTCCTGCGCGACGAGAGCCTCGCCGCCGCGTTCGACCACGCGTCCCGCAGTTACGACGCGCTGGTGGCCGCGAATCCCGGCTACCACGCGCACCTGCGGCGCTCGGTGCGCCGCCTCGGGCTGCCCGGACACGGAGAGGGCCTGCGCGTGCTGGACCTCGGCTGCGGCACCGGGGCGTCCACGGCCGCCATCCGGTCCGTCTTCCCGGCCGCCGGCGTCACGGCCGTCGACGCCTCTGCGGGCATGCTGGGACGGGCCGCCGCCAAGCCGTGGGCGGACGGCGTGCGGTTCGTCCACGCGCCGGCCGAACAGCTGTCGGAGGCGGGAGTCACGGGGCCGTTCGACGCGGTGTTCGCCGCGTACCTCTTGCGCAACGTGTCCGATCCCGACGCCGTGCTCGGCACGGTCCGCGCCGTACTGCGACCCGGCGGACGCCTCGGGGTGCACGAGTACGCGCTCAGCGGGCGCCGCGCCGACCGGGCGGTGTGGACGCTGGTGTGCTGGGGCATCGTCCAGCCCGTCGCGACCCTGCTGGGGGACGGGCCGTTGTATCGCCACCTGTGGCGCAGCGTCGTCGGCTTCGACACGGCCGACCGGTTCGCCGGCCGGATCCGCGGGGCCGGCTTCGACCGGGTCCGGGCCCTGCCCCTGCCGGGCTGGCAGACGGGCATCACCCACACCTTCGTGGGCTCGCGCGGGAAAGGCCGCCGGTGACCGGCCCGGCGCCCCTGCAGCCTGCCGCGCCCCTTC